>NZ_SFBO01000030.1:0-4947 GCF_007095705.1 Microcystis sp. Msp_OC_L_20101000_S702 | reverse complement strand
AGGGTGATGCAAGGGTTTTAAGAGATTCTAGCAGATTTAAGTGCATTTGGGAAGCTCTCAATCAAGCTAAAAGCCCTTTCCTGTAAGGTTTTTAGATTTATTCAGCAAACCCTATCTAAACTTGACTAAGACTTTCCACAGGATCCTCGCTCTAGTTCTAGCAATTATCATCGGCTATTCTATCGCAACTAATCTGTATTTTAATCAACGTTATCTTGCTAGTAAATACGGTTCCGAAAGACTCCTATCCGTGGCCGATACAGTGGAAATTATCAATCAGATTCCGGTCGGTTCAACCCTTTGCGATCCAGCTAAGAAAGGCAAAAGAAAAGAGCATGGTCAGTATGATTATATCGATACCTTTATGACCAAAAGAGAGCTAATGATCACCAATGCCTGCCCATCGGGTAGTTATTACATACAGCCGAAATTTAAAATGGCTATGCAAATGAACGATTTATTTCCAATTTTTACCCTCGTCAAAACTCCCCCTCTTGATCGCCCGATGACTTCCCTTCTGGAAACCCCAGAAGCCTATCTCTATAAAATCGAGTAGAAATACCTCAACCATGATAGCGGAATTTGCTTGGGATATTCTTAGGAAGTTTTCCTTTTAGGGAGTCGGTTGTCAGCAATTTCATAGCCAAGACGAAAAGTCCATTAAAAAGGGTGCATCTCAATAAACTCAATGACCACGATGCGCCCCTACCATAATATTATGGTAGGGGCGCATTGCATTCGCCCTCTTTTAATAACTGCTGCTGATCACTACAAGTACGAGAGAGCCACAAATATGAGATGCAGCCGATTAAAATGGACTAAAGTTCTTGTACCTAGTCGGTGACTGACTAGAGCCATCGGACAAAAAATAAATTCCCTAACTGCGGATGATTAGCTCACCTTGGCGGCGTATTATTGACAATATTGAGCGCATAAAGGCGAAAACGCTCTAGATCAGCTTGCAGGGTTGATTCCACCACTCGACCGAGGAAAAGATTATCCATCAATTTTCCTAACCAACCCGGTATAGCATAGGCTGCTGTCAGTCGCACAATACTCCTACCATGACGGTCATAAAAACGAATCGCCCCGCGGTTAGGCAACCCGTCCACGGATTCCCATTGAATCATCTGATGGGGGACAATTTTCATTATCCGTGACAACCAAGTAAATTCTAGACCACCACTGGCTAACTTCCAACGGGAAAGTTCTGGCTCCTCCTCGAGAATTTTCACCGATTCGATCCATTTCATCCAGTGGGGCATTTGTTCTAAATCTGACCAGAGTTCCCAAACCAGATCGATCGGCGCGTCCACTTCTACCTGTACACTATGTTCTAACCAAGTCATTCGTTAATTCTGGCGATGCTGAATATTTCTATGATAACGGCTATTAGTCTTTAGCTTTTCACTCAATGATAAAATAAAAACAATCTTCGAGGTTTAATTTTACTATGTTAATCAGAAAACTGCTCGAATGTCAGGAATTCATCGCCGGTGATCATACCCGATTGCGCGAGTTATTGCATCCCGATAAACAGCCGTTAAATCTACGTTATAGTTTAGCCCACGCGCGGGTAGATGTGGGGGAAACTTCTACTCCCCACGCTTTAAAAACTGCGGAAGTTTATTATATTCTGCAAGGACAAGGAGAAATGCACATCGATGAGGAAGTGCAATTAGTGACTGTCGGTGCTGCCATTTATATACCTCCTCTAGCTAAACAATATATTCATAATTGTGGAGAGGAACCCTTAATTTTCCTGTGCATTGTTGATCCAGCTTGGCGACTGGAAGACGAAATTATCTTTGAGTAAAAATAATGAATATTGGGATTATTGGACTGGGTTTAATTGGTGGTTCCTTGGGGTTAGATTTCCGCGCACAAGGTTATAAGGTTTTGGGAGTTTCCCGTCAACCATCCACCTGTGATATCGCTGTACAAAAAGGAGTGGTAGATGAATCTAGTATCAATTTAGAATTATTAGCCACTGCCGATTTAATCTTTATTTGTACTCCCATACATTTAATTGTGCCAACTTTGGAAAAATTAACTCCCTATTTAAAAACCGAAGCCATTGTCACCGATGTGGGATCAGTTAAAGGGGCAATTGCGGACAATTGTAGTCAATTATGGCCGAATTTTGTCGGTAGTCATCCCATGGCTGGGAAAACCGAACAGGGAATTAATGCTGCACAATCGGGTTTATTTGTCAATACCCCATATCTGATTACTCCCCTTGAATCTACTCCTAACTGTGCCGTGGAAATCTTAACCGAAATAGTACGAAAATTAGGCTGTAAAATTTATTATTCCTCCCCCGAAGAACACGATCGAGCCGTGGCATGGATTTCCCATCTGCCAGTAATGATTAGTACCAGTTTAATCCAAGCTTGTGGGAAAGAACAAGATCCGAATATTCGCCAATTAGCGGAAAATTTAGCTAGTTCTGGTTTTCGCGATACCAGTCGCGTCGGTGCTGGCAATCCCGAATTAGGTTTAATGATGGCTAAATACAATCGTCAAGCTTTATTGATATCCTTGAAAAATTATCGTCAAAATCTTGATCAAATTATTGACTATATTGCAGGAGAAACATGGCAGGAACTAGAAGAAATTCTCATATCGAGTCATCAATATCGAGCCAATTTTCTTCAATCAAAATAACATTTTTTCTAACAATTATACCCCAGCACTGTATTATAGATTTATCCTCAGTAAATCAATGAAATAATATGAACACCTTTTTTGACTTTGAAGCCGAATTTGTTGACTCCTTACGTTGCATACCGATGGCCGTGAGAATGAAACTAGATACCTGTGGAGTTAAATTAAAATTATCCCATTGGATGCAGTTGAGTCAACCAGAAAGAATGGTGTTAGTTAATATGGCTTGTACGACGGCAGCAGAAGCTGCAATTTATCGAGATTTTCTACAAAAATTAATCACGGAAAAAACTGGCAATCCCGCAGGAGAACTAGCAATAGCTCCCCATCCTCCTTGGCTAGATGATAGCCAGATTCCTGATACAGTCCGAGAAAAAGCTAGAGAATTCCAGATTGAAATTAGTTTAGAACAATGGCAAAAATTGCAACCATTCCAACGTTTTGCCCTGATTAAACTCAGTCGTCCCAGTCACGAAAATCTCAACTTTTATCCAGCCCTCAAAGAGTTACATATAGTCGATGTCTAACTCAAGAACCTATGCCAGATTAATTAAGTCCCTTCCTATCTTACTATCATGACAAGCAAAAAGGCGATCGAGTCGATAAATTAGTATTTTAGACCAGATCGATCTCGATTATACCGTTTCCATCCAGTCAAAAACTTGATTCAATTGCGACAAATCAATTAAACCGTACTGCCATAAAACCATCGGCAAAGAACCCACCGATGCTTCACAGAGACGCACAGCCATATCGAGGGAACGGGGGGAAATTGCTAATTTTTCCAAGAGGAAAGTGCGGAGTTGTTTTTGTTGATGAGCTTCCATGATTAAAGATCATTTATAATGACAATCTGATTATTGAATAACTTATCCTCTATTAAAAAGAGATGCTTCCCTCACGGGGATCACCCAATTGGGTGATTTTGTCCAGCAATCACAATAATTTAAGAATTTATCCATAATATGTCCTACTATCCCGAAATTGCTAGTGGGGATATCAACACTTTATTTACTTAGAAAAACGATAAAGGGGAACTTTTGGGATAAGCTATTGATAACCTAGTTTTTGCTCGAGTAGGAGAGAATTGCCCCCAATGAGTCATGCTCCTCAAGTTTCCGTGATTATTCCTTGCTATAATCAAGGTCGCTATCTTGATGATGCGATCGCATCTGTTTTAGTGCAAACATACCAAAACCATGAAATCCTTGTCATTGATGATGGATCCACAGAACCAGAAACCATCGAGGTTTTACAAAATTATCAACAGCCAAAAACTAGGATCATCCGCACAGAAAATCAAGGGGTTGCCGCAGCCAGAAATCTAGGAATTGCCCAAGCGCAAGGAACTTATATTCTTCCTCTCGATGCCGATGATAAAATTGCCGATTCCTATCTAGAAAAAGCGGTTACTTTGCTAGAAAGTAATCAGCAATTAGGTATAGTTTATTGCGAAGCGGAGTATTTTGGGGATAGACAAGGAACTTGGCCGCTGCCTGAGTATAAATTTCCCGATATATTAGTAGATAATATGATATTTTGCTCCGGTTTGTTTCGGAAATCCGATTGGGAAACTGTGGGGGGATATAATAGCAATTTAATTTATGGTTGGGAAGATCACGATTTCTGGCTATCGCTGATCGAATTAGGTCGAGAAGTCTATCGTATCCCAGAAGTGTTATTTTTCTATCGACAAAAAGCTGATTCTATGAGTCGCTCAATGACCGCAGAACACTATATCTATTCCTACACCCAACTTTTTTATAATCATCCCCAACTTTACTCCCAAAATATCCAAGCCATTTTTGCTGCTTTAGTCACATTAAAAGTTGATATATTCGCTCAGTTGGAACAGGCTAGAGAACGAATTAAACAATTAGAAATTCATGAACAAGAATTGCAACAAGACTTGCAAAAAAACCAATTAGATTATCGAGAAAGAGACGAGGAATTACAAAAAGCTGAGAGTAAAATAGCCGCCATGGAAAAAAGTAAATTCTGGCAAATGAGAAGGGCTTGGATTAAAATGCAAAAATTGCTAGGTTTGCTGGAAAAAGACCCGATTTACTCCTAAAAGTCAGGTAAAAATGGCCATGGATCAAGACGGGGGTGGGTTGCCCTTCCCTAACCCACCCGACTTTGTTAATCGACGGCAATTAAGGAACGATTGCGAAGATAAGCCAAATCTTTTAATAACTGTCCGCTATCACCACCGTTATTAAGATTAATCCCCAAAGCCGCTAAATCCGCATCTACCATTAATTTTACCAGTCCCTCGAA
>NZ_SFBO01000003.1:0-17466 GCF_007095705.1 Microcystis sp. Msp_OC_L_20101000_S702 | reverse complement strand
TCTTGTCCATTAAGAAATGTTACAAATTACATGGGTACATTAAGAAAAGTTAAGGGGCGTATCCATTGATGGATAAGGGTTTTCGGCTATTATAGTATATATGTATGGGGGAAGTTCAGGTATAGCAAATCCGTTTTTGATCAATAGTACGATTAACTCCCAATCCAACTTTCAAAACCCAGTTATGAATTGTTTCCCCCCCTCTCCCCATCTCCTCTCTCCCCACTCCCTCAAAAAAAATTTTCCCAGAGGTGCTTGACATAACCCTGATGATGAAGTTACAATTGGAATTGTCGCAAAAATGGGATTGTAGTTCAACTGGTTAGAGCACCGCCCTGTCACGGCGGAAGTTGCGGGTTCGAGCCCCGTCAATCCCGTAAAATCTAGATTAGAGTCGCTCAAGGCTGGTTATCCTGTGGGCAGTAGGATCGATGAAGACGTTCCCACTGCCTAGATTTGTTCTAATTTACCGATAAACCGGCATTAGCTTGAATATAATCGGGTAATTCAATCTTTACCGGTTGTACCCGCCAGATTTCCTCGCAGTATTCCCGAATCGATCGATCGCTAGAGAATTTCCCCATGCGGGCCACATTAAGAATTGCTAAACGACTCCAATGTTCTTGATCTTTATAGGCCCAACCGACTCCTTCCTGACAATCGATATAGGACTGATAATCGGCCAGTAACATATAGGGATCATTGTAGATAAGATTATCCACAAGCGGACGGAATAAACTACTATCACCCCGGCTAAAAAATCCCGAACCAATGAGGTCTAATACTGCCCGCAATTCTTCGTTATGGTAATAGTATTCTTGGGGATTATAACCGGCGGCTTTCTTAGCATAAACCTCCTCGGTTGTCAAGCCAAAAAGAAAGAAATTTTCCGCTCCCACCTCTTCACGAATTTCGATATTTGCCCCATCGAGAGTGCCGATAGTTAAGGACCCATTCATAGAGAATTTCATATTACCAGTTCCCGAAGCTTCTTTCCCGGCCGTGGAAATTTGTTCGGACAAGTCGGCAGCTGGATAAACCCGTTGACCGAAGGTGACATTATAATCGGGTAGGAAAACCACTTTTAACCGTCCTCCAATCGTCGGATCATTATCGATCACTTCTGCCACAGAATTAATCAATTTAATGATTAATTTCGCCATAAAATAACCCGGGGCTGCCTTCCCACCGAAAATAAAGGTACGGGGGGTAATATCGAGATTGGGATTATTTTTGAGGCGATGATAGAGAGTGACGATATGTAAAACGTTGAGATGTTGCCGTTTATATTCGTGAATGCGTTTTACCTGCACATCAAAGAGGGTACTAGGATCAACTTTAATGCCGACTTTTTTATCGATATAATTGGCTAAATCTGCCTTAATATCGTATTTAATTCGTCGCCAAGAGTCCCGAAATCCACCGTCATCCACATAGTTTTCTAAACCGCGTAAATCCTCCAGATGCTTAATCCAATTTTCGCCGATTTTTTCGGTAATCGCAAAAGTCAAGCGGGGATTACTAGAAACTATCCAGCGCCGGGGAGTAACTCCATTGGTTTTGTTGCTAAACTTTTCGGGAAAGAGTTCATAGAAATCGCGCAGAACATCTTTTTTCAGTAATTCTGTATGGAGGGCTGCCACCCCATTAATTGCCTGGGAACCCACACAGGCAAGGTGAGCCATACGGACGTATTTTTCGCCGCTTTCATCGATTATAGATAAACGGGACATTTTGCCGTCATCCTGGGGATAAATAATGCGAATTTTATCCAAGAAACGATGGTTAATTTCGTAGATAATTTCCATTAATCGCGGTAAAAGACGACCAAAAATACTCAAAGGCCATTTTTCTAAAGCTTCTGGCAAAAGAGTATGATTGGTATAGGCGAAGGTATTTTGAGTGATAAACCAAGCTTTATCCCAATCGAAATGATGCACGTCAATTAACAAGCGCATTAACTCAGCTACCCCAACGGAAGGATGAGTATCATTCAATTGTACTGACCATTTTTGATGAAAATTATCGAGACTGGGGTTCTCATGTAAGTGAATACGAATCATATCCTGTAGGGAACAGGAAACAAAGAAATATTGCTGTTCTAAACGTAGTTCTTTGCCTTGAATTGGTTCATCGTTAGGATAGAGAACTTTACTGATATTTTCCGAGTGAACTTTATTATCCACCGCACCATAATAATCGCCGCGATTAAAGCGTCCAAAATCAAAAGATTCACAAGCTTCTGACTTCCATAGACGCATGGTATTAGCGGTGTTAACTCGATAGCCGAGAATTGGGGTATCGTAGGGAATTCCTTTGACTACATAATCGGGAATCCAACGACTGCGATAATTACCATTTTCGTCGGTATAGGATTCGGTATAACCGCCAAATTTTACCTCTACTCCCGCTTCCGGTCGGGCAATTTCCCAGGGATTTCCATACTGTAACCACTTATCGGTTATTTCCACCTGCCAACCGTCGTGAATTTCTTGATCAAAGATACCAAATTCGTAGCGAATACCGTAACCAATAGCTGGAATTTCTAGGGTAGAAAGGGAATCGAGATAACAGGCAGCTAAACGACCTAAACCACCATTTCCTAACCCTGGTTCTTCTTCTTGGGCAATTAATTCTTCTAGTTTTAATCCCGATTCGCTGACAGCTTTCTCGACTTGTTCGTAGATACCGAGATTAATTAAATTATTGGCCAAATGGGGACCGACTAAAAATTCGGCCGAGAGATAACAAACGGTTCTGACATCTTTTTTTAGATAGGTTTGTTGGGTGGTTAACCAACGCTGCAATAAACGATCGCGGATGGTATAAGCTAGGGCCATATAAAGATCGTTTTTGCTGGCTAATTCCGGTAATTTACCTTGAATATAGAGTAAATTATCCCTTAAAGCCCGTCGGATAGTTTCTGTGTCTAATCCTGTTCTGTCGTCTTCGATGATAATCGGACAAACAAAAGTTGACTCTGGAGATGGATTCATAGGAGCATTTTTACTGAAGATTGGCTGCTCTTAGTCTAAGATAACCCGCCCTGAAATTGTATCAAGAAAAGCTTAAATCTTGACTAAGATTAAGGTATAGTAATGATAAAGTTAAGGTAATTAAATTTCAGTTACCGATAGGAAGCAAAAATAGGGGAAAGTTTGAGCAATGCGTGCTTTTGTGACGGGTGGAACAGGTTTTATCGGGGCGAATTTGGTGCGATTGCTTTTAGTCGAAGGCTACCAAGTGCGCGTCCTCGTCCGTCCCCAGAGTAATCTCAGAAATTTGCGGGGTTTAGATCTCGAAATTGTCCGGGGTAATTTAAATGATGAGAACTTATTTAAATTAATGGTCGGATGCGAAGTTCTTTTTCATGTAGCGGCGCACTATTCTCTCTGGCAAAAGGATAGATATCAACTCTACCAAAACAATGTTT
Source organism: Microcystis sp. Msp_OC_L_20101000_S702 (assembly GCF_007095705.1). Taxonomy (NCBI): domain Bacteria; kingdom Bacillati; phylum Cyanobacteriota; class Cyanophyceae; order Chroococcales; family Microcystaceae; genus Microcystis; species Microcystis sp. Msp_OC_L_20101000_S702. The sequence continues at coordinate 14,033 of NZ_SFBO01000003.1, read as the reverse complement.
TAGGTACAAGAAATGTCCTGGAATCGGCGCATTTAGCGGGAATTACCAGAATAGTTTATACCAGTTCCGTGGCCGCTATTGGAGTAGGTAAAAAGGGTGAAAGTGTCGATGAAACTTATCAAAGTCCCGCCCATCAATTAGTGGGTTATTATAAAAAATCGAAGTATTGGGCAGAACAGGAGGCATTCAAAGCAGTACAAAGAGGACAGGATATCGTTATAGTTAATCCTAGTACGCCCATAGGAGCATTTGATATCAAGCCTACACCCACCAGCGACATTATTCTCCGTTTTTTGCGGCGAAAAATGCCCGCTTATGTGAATACGGGATTAAATCTAATTGATGTGCGCGATGTGGCCTGGGGACATTTATTAGCTTTAGAAAAGGGCAGAACTGGCGAAAGATATATTTTAGGTCATCAAAACACTTCTTTAAAAACTTTGTTGACAGAATTAGCCGAAATTACCAGCATAAATGCCCCGAAAATTGTTTTACCTTTTTGGATTCCTTTACTAATATCTTGGTTAGATGAAAAAGTTCTTCCTGTCCTCGGAAAATCCCCCTCTATACCCCTTGATGGCGTGAAAATGTCAAAACAGTCCATGTACTACGATTCCTCGAAAGCAGTGCAAGAACTAGGCTTACCCCAATCGCCGATTAGACAAGCTTTAGCCGATGCCATCGATTGGTTTCAAACCAATGGAGACATTACTTATTAACACTGAGTAGGAAAGGAAAAAGATGGTCTCAATTGTGCTTAGATATTTATCTATTTTTGCGCCCTTAATAATTCATCTAGGAAAACCTGTTCTTGCTAAAATAAATCCAATTTTAAGCGCAATCATCCCCCCAAGAACACTGCCCAACCAGTAAATTAAACCGAAAGTCACGTTTCCCTGCTCTAAAAACTTGTTGACCTCCAAACTATAGGTGGAAAAAGTTGTATAGGAACCACAAAAACCCGTGGCAATCATCAATCCTAATTCTGGGGCAATTATGCGAATATTTTCCTTAACCATAGTAAAAATATAGGCAATAATTAAACAACCAGAAATATTGACAAAAAATGTCCCCAAAAATCCCCATTCTTGACCGAAAATACTGTCAATTAATTCTCCGATATAAAAACGACTCAAAGCCCCAAAAATAGCTCCAATCGCCACGAATAAACTATAACGTCCCCTGAAAAAATTCATGCTGTCTCTCCTGCCCTTCAATAGTCAATAAATTGGAGAATTAAGTAGCTGATTATAATTAAATTAAAAATGGATTTTAGGTTCGATCCCCCCTTAATCCCCCCTTGATAAGGGGGGCATCTGATAGTTTTTAACGCCTACCTACTTAACCTAGAAAAAATTGGGCAATAGCTGCCCCGATTCTCACGGCAATCAATCCGAAAATTATACTAGCAACGGCAAAAAAAAGACTGAGAAAATTTTGCTGATTGCGCCAGAGGATCAAGATATCTAAACTATAGGTAGAAAAGGTGGTATAAGCTCCTAAAAATCCCGTTCTAACCATTAAATCTAGTGCGTGGGAATAAAAGGGAACACTGGGTAAAATAGCCCAAAAAAAGCCGATAGCTAGACAGCCAGTTAAATTAATAATAAAGGTTCCATAGGGAAAGCGCAAGCCGAATTTTGCTTTTGTCCATTCGGTAATATGATAACGAGATAACGCCCCCGGAACCGCTCCGGCTACAATTGCGAAAACATCGTTCAAATCTGACATTGTCTCTAATTTTTTTGCTATCTTTGCCTAGGCTCTATCATAATTGATGCGGTTATCGATCGCATGGCCCATATTTTCAGGGGTGTTATTGTCGAGAACAACCCTCTGATTTTAAAATAGAGGTATGAAAATTCAACCGCGTAAACGTTTTGGACAACATTGGTTAAAAGATGAATCGATACTCGATCGCATCATCGGCGCTGCTAATTTACAATCAGAGGATCGGGTATTAGAAATCGGTCCGGGTACAGGCATTTTAACCCGTCGTCTTCTCGATGGCGCTCAATTGGTTGTCGCTGTAGAAATCGATCGAGATCTATGGACAATTTTAAATAAAAAATTTGGCCAACAAGATAACTTTCATCTCATCCCGGGCGACTTTCTTAGCCTTAAACCGGAGCAACTGCCGCTAGTTAATAAAGTAGTGGCTAATATTCCCTATAATATCACCGGTCCGATCCTCGAAAAGCTGCTCGGTTCGATCGCCCATCCCTTCACCCCCCCTTACCAGAGTATTACCCTCTTAGTCCAGAAAGAAGTCGCCGAAAGATTAGTCGCTGTCCCCTCCACCAAAGCTTACAGTGCTTTGAGCGTCCGCATTCAATACCTTGCCGATTGTCAATGGATTTGTGATGTACCCCGGCGAGCCTTTTCCCCACCTCCCCGGGTGGATTCGGCGGTAATTCAGCTTTTACCCCGTGTTTTGCCGAATAATGTCAGTAATGCGGCCTTTTTGTCCACTTTAGTTAGCCTTGGTTTTGCCAACCGGCGCAAAATGTTACGCAATAATCTAAAAAATTGTCTAGATAGCGATCAATTAAGCCAAATCCTGACACAATTAGAAATTAATCCCCTCGCTCGCGCCGAAGATCTCAGTTTATCGCAATGGATTGACTTGGCGGAAAAATTAGGTCAATTGCCAAAATTTTAGATTTTTTTCCTTGACAAATGCACAGTTATACCCTTCTAGCCCCCGCTAAAATTAACTTATATCTAGAAATCGTTGGCGATCGCCCTGATGGTTTCCACGAGTTAGTGATGGTGATGCAGACGGTGGAATTATGCGATCGCATCACTCTCCGGCCCAACGGATTGCAGGAATTCCGCCTCTTTTGCTCTCATCCCCTCGTCCCCCAAGATAGCAGTAATCTCGCCCATCGGGCCGCCACTTTGATGGCGAAGGAATTCCCCCGTCTCTTTGCCAATTACGGCGGTATCGATATCACCATCGAGAAATATATTCCCGTGGCTGCCGGTTTAGCGGGGGGTTCCACCAACGCAGCGGCGGTGTTAGTCGGTATCGATTTAATCTGGGAATTAGGCTTAACCCGTCCGGAATTAGAAACTTTAGCGGCAAGATTGGGGTCTGATACTTCCTTTTGTGTGACAGGAGGAACGGTTATCTGTACGGGAAGGGGAGAAATTCTCGATCCGATCACTCCTCTCACTGGATTATGGGTGATTTTAGCCAAATACGATCATTTATCCGTTTCTACACCCTGGGCCTACCAAAGCTATCGGCAAAAATTTCAGGATACCTATCTGTCTTCTCCAGAGGAATTTCATCACCGCCGTCAGCAGGTGAGTTCCGGGGCTTTGGTACAAGCGATCGCCCATAAACAACCAGCCGCTATCGGCAAATTTATCCACAATGACCTCGAAAAGGTGGTTTTACCCGAATTTCCCCTCGTAGCCGAGTTAAGACAGGTTCTAGGGGATTTAGGCGGCTTGGGAACGATGATGTCAGGCTCTGGCCCGACGGTTTTTACTCTCTGTTCATCTCAAGAAGTGGCGGAAACTATCGTTAAAGAGGCCCGGGAAATTCTCGTCGCTCCCGATCTACAATTTTGGATAGCCCCAATCACCGATACAGGCATTCAAGTGACTTGAAAAAATGACAATTAACCTCTTGTAAAAATCAAAAATTGTTGTTAGGGTTAGGAGTCAGTAGCCAGTAGTCAGTAGTCAGGAGAATTAAGAATGAATGATAATCATTTAAATGGTCTATTTACAGATTTTATGGGATTTAATCCCTATTTTTGACGTTTTTGAACCCTCAAAAATTGATTATGCAAGAGGTTTAATTGACCGCCTTTACCAAGATAACCAAACTCGCGGAATAATTGCCTCTCGATCGCTCATTTCTCGCCTTAAAATTTGCCAAACCTGCTGAAACCATTGTCGCACTTCACCGCTAGAATTACCCCGATAACGACATAAAAGACCATCTCCTAAAGTGCTAGTAACTCCCATCTCTCCTTCTAGGGAAAAATCTCTCACTTTCTCAATTAAATTTCTGCCCACCGGTTGACCGATATAAACTAAAGTACCGATCAGGGCGCTATCATTTAAACCAGAAAATCCCTCGATCATTTTACCACCCAACAGGAAGGATCGATCGAGCCATAAAGGTTGTCCCGATCGCCAAAATTCCCAATTAGAATGCCATTCTCCCGCTAAAAATTTCTCCCCTCGCGCACTGCGACCAAAACGGGTAATTTCCCATCCCAACCAACTGCTATTTTCCCCTAAATCCACTCGTAAATGTTGGCGAAATGCTGCACCATTAAAGATAATTGTTTCTTGGGGTAGCCATTCTAAACCGGCATTGTCATCGATTTTAATCTCGATTAATTGCTGTGCCATCTGACCATTACTCTGGTAAACTTTTCCAGCAGAAGCAGTGGTAATAAGGGCATTAGTAGCGGCTTGGAGATGAATTTTTTGTTGAAGAACATCACCCCCAACTATTCCCCCCGCAGTGTGTAAAATCACCGTGTGACAAAGGTTTTTTCCCTCGGGATAAAAAGGTCTTTGTACTTTTAAAGGGGCGGTAGCATAGACGTGATTAATCTGGGTTGCGAGATTTTTTTGCGTGTAAATTAGTTCTAGGTTTCCCTGCCACATTATTGCTCCTCAGTTATGGTTTCTAGAAATTGCCGATAATTTTCAGGACTGAGATTAATTTTAACTTCTATTTGCTGTTCTTTATCCCTGATCAGTAAAATATATTCACTTTCCGCTTTTTTGCCGACTAGGAGAGGATTTTTGAGCTCGAATTTTTGATAAACTAGATGGGGTTTCGTCACCCGAATAACTAAACTAGCTTGGGATTGAGGATAAATGTCTAATTGCTCCCGTTCCCGATCTAAAATTAATTGTTTAGGTGTCATGCTTCTTTCGTCAGCAAAAGTAGATTTATGCCAATAGAGGGTAATACCCCGAATTTGGGGCATTTGGATGCTAAATTTTTCATCAAAACCTTGCTGCTCCCAATTAATATCTTCCAGAGAGCCAGTATCGGGAATTAAACGCTGTTGCCAGAAGACTTCCTTAAGATTTAAATCTTGCCACCATTGGCTAATAATTTGGAAATTATCCAGATTATCGGGGTGGGGATTGGCACTTTGCCAGAGGAGAGGATTAAGCATTTTTGGGGAATTTTTGAGCTGGGAAAATCAGGTTAATAGTTTTCGCTGGAGTTAAGGGATCATTAATCTCAATTATCATCGATTCTCGAGCTGCCGATCGGGCCATAGTATTAACTCTTGATCGCATTTTTATTTTATCCTAAATTATCGGGGGAAAAACTGCTAAAAGTGGTCTTCAGATGCGATCGCCAGCCACCAGCCCAGAAAACTGAGGGAAGATCAGATAGATTGGATATAATTAACTAATAAAGCCCTGTATGGTCCCAAAAACTAGAATTGTTTTAATATGAACCAGCCTAGACTATTATCTTTTACCCTCGATGGTTGGGGTGTGCTAGGTGGTCCAGTTTCCCTATCCCTAGTTAACCAAGTTGGGGTATTAGTGGGGAGAAACGGTGCGGGGAAATCCGCTATCCTAGAAGGATTTGAAGCCATCTCATCCTGTGCTATCGGTAGATCGATCGGCTCTCGGATGATTGATAGTGATAGCATTCCCTCAATTTTGCAGGTTGAAATTCTAACACCGACTAACCGGCGCTTAGGATACAGGTATGAGCTAATCATCCCCTTTTCTATGGACGATCTAGATACAGACATAGATGATACCACTAACGATAATTCCTTGGAAAATTCCTTTTCTTGGAATGATTATTGTCAGTATATTGATGGAGATCAAGAACTTCTCTGGAAAACCGAATTTGGACTAACAAGCTTTAATAATAATGGTGAGCCAATATTTGCTATTCTTGGCAATACTACCTCGCTGCGACAGTCAAATATACCTGGAAATTCATCGCTAAATTTACCTCCAGAAATGCAGTGGGTTTATGCTATTTTAAAAGGGATTCGTCTTCTTGGCAAAGCTCCTATCCGTCGCACATCAAGACGACAGCCTTCCTTATTAAAGGTGACAAGTAAGAAGATTTCTGCCAGTCGATTTGATCTAGCAGATACTCTAGCTCGGAGAATATTTCGTTGGGTGGGTACGGATGATTTTGATGAACTAGAAAATGTTTGTCAACGAATAAGACTTGCCAAGAAAATCACTGTGCAGAAGTTCGTTTTGAGTGAGCATTCTGGACAGACAGGCCAAGATAAAGACGAAGAGTACATCGCTTCAGTATTATTAGATGGAGTCAATATTGGATTACTCTCCGATGGCACCTTGCGAGTTTTATCAATTCTGATCGAAATAATTGCTCACCATCCTAATGCAACAACCATAATTGAGGAGCCAGAAACACAAATACATCCCGCAATGTTAGCAAAATTATTAAATGAAATTAAATCCTATACTTGGGATGAAAATTTAATTATATCAACTCATTCACCACAAGTAGTAGCTTGGACAAAGCCAGAAAATATTAGCTTAGTTTATCGTAACCAGGGACGGACAAGTGTTAGGAAACTAGAAGAAGGAGAGATTGAAAAAGTTGTCGAGTACCTCTGTGAAGAAGGAGATTTAGGAGACTGGATTTACAGTGGTATTCTCGATGAGTAGTAACTTGATCGCCATAATTGCCGAAGATGAGACGGACTGCGATGTGTTTCGTCAAATTATCCATCGCGTGCTGGGGACAAATACTAGGACAAAATCTTGGGCATCTAAATCCTCTAGTACATTAAAGAGAAAACTGTCAGCAAAACTTAAAGTGATGACAAGGGAAGGATGTGATGCTTTTATCATTGTTCATGATTTAGATCGTAATCCCAAGAATAACTCTCTTAACGATGAAAAACAATTGCGAGATCACTTAGAATTAAGCTGTTCTAATATTAATGGTATCAGGAAATATATCTGCATACCAATAGAAGAACTAGAGGCTTGGTTTTGGTCTGATCCAGAAGTTGTTAAATATGTGGGACGAGGCAAGGGAAAAGCTCACCCAAACCCTCACCTAATTATCAAACCGAAAGAAGAATTGATCAAATTGTCAATCGGTGAAAATAGAAAACCCCGTTATAGTACCAACATGAATCTTGAACTAGCCCAAAAGCTAAATTTAGAACTTTGTGCCACTTGTTGTCCTTCTTTTAAAGATCTTCTCGACTTTCTGCAATCTCTGTCAAGAGGATAGCAAACCATTAACCCCCCCATCCCAGCCAAGGTATCTGCGATCACTACTGACTTGGCACTGTTCTAAACCCCAAAAAAGAGGGATTTTATGGTAAAATAGTCCTACAAATGGGCATATTCTGCACATCAAAAGGGTAAAAGCCCGATTTTTAGCGAATTTAATCACAAAAACGCTTTTTTTGCCTTGTTATTGGAGTTAACCCCCCTATGACCGCCGCCCAGGATCATGTCGTCCCCACAGACTTAAGCAATGAAATGTCCCGTTCCTATCTAGAATACGCCATGAGCGTCATCGTTGGGCGAGCCTTGCCCGACGCTAGGGACGGACTGAAACCCGTACACCGGCGCATTCTTTATGCGATGTACGAACTAGGATTAACCCCCGATCGCCCCTTTCGCAAATGCGCTAGAGTCGTCGGGGAAGTATTAGGAAAATACCACCCCCACGGGGATACTGCTGTTTACGATGCTCTCGTCCGCATGGCCCAGGATTTCTCCATGCGCGATCCCCTGATTAACGGTCATGGTAACTTCGGATCGATCGATAACGATCCCCCGGCAGCCATGCGTTATACCGAGTGTCGTCTGCACACCCTGGCCACCAACGCCCTACTACAGGATATCGAGTCAGAAACCGTTGATTTTGCCGATAACTTCGATGGTTCCCAACAGGAACCCGTGGTTTTACCCTCTAGAGTCCCGCAACTGCTAATTAATGGCTCATCGGGTATCGCCGTCGGTATGGCCACCAATATCCCCCCCCACAACCTGGCCGAGATTATCGATGGAACCGTTGCCCTCATCCATAACCCCGATCTCACCGATACGGAATTACAGCGTTATATCCCGGGGCCGGACTTTCCCACCGGGGGGCATATCCTCGGTAGAGACGGTATTCAGGAAGCTTACACCACCGGCCGCGGTTCCATTACCCTGCGGGGAGTCGCCTCCTTTAAAACCATCGAACAAAGGGGAAGACCCGATCGAGATGCTATTATCATCACTGAACTGCCCTATCAAACCAATAAAGCGGCATTAATCGAAAAAATCGCCGATTTGGTCAATGATCGCAAAATAGACGGTATTTCCGATGTGCGGGACGAAAGCGATCGCGACGGCATCCGGGTGGTGATCGAACTGAAACGGGATGCCTATCCCCGCGTCGTCCTCAACAATCTATATAAACAAACGCCCCTCCAGTCGAATTTTGGGGCGAATATGTTGGCATTAGTCGATAACGAACCGAGATTACTGACTTTAAGGGAGTTTCTCCGCGTTTTCCTCGATTTTCGGGTAGAAGTGATCACCCGTCGTACCCGTTATGAACTCCGCAAGGCCGAGGAAAGGGATCATATCCTTCAGGGTTTACTAATTGCCCTCGCTAGTCTCGATGCAGTCATTGCCCTGATTCGCAGTGCTGCCGACACAGCTAGTGCAAAAGAGGGATTAGTGCAGAATTTTGGTCTTTCAGAGGTGCAAGCGGACGCAATCCTACAAATGCAGCTGCGACGGTTAACCGCCCTAGAATCGGAGAAAATTCAGCAAGAACACGGGGAATTACTGACAAAAATCGGCGATCTTCAGGATATTTTAGCCAGAAAAGAACGGATCGACAGTATTATCGAGGAAGAACTGCAACAGATCAAAACGATTCACGCTACCCCGCGTCGCACTCATATTGAACAACGGGAAGGAGAAATCGCCGAAACTGACCTGATTGCCAACGAACAAGCCTTAATTCTCGTCACCGAACAGGGTTACATCAAAAGAATGCCCGTTAATACCTTTGAGTCCCAAAATCGGGCAACAAGGGGCAAAGCTGGCGCAAAAATGAAAGAAGACGACGGCATCGATCACTTTATCACCTGCCGCGATCACGATAGCGTCCTCTTTTTCACCGATCGCGGGGTTGTCTATAGTCTCAATGCCTATCATATCCCCACCGGTTCCCGTACCGCTCGCGGGGTTCCCATCGTGCAACTGTTAGAGATTCCCAAAGGGGAGAAAATTACCTCGGTGGTGGCAGTCAGCGAGTTCAGCGAGGATAATTACCTGATTATGCTCACACAAAAGGGATTTATCAAGAAAACCGCCCTCGCTGCCTTTAGTAATATTCGATCGAACGGTTTAATCGCCATTTCTCTCGAAGACGGTGATCAACTACGTTGGGTTCGCTTGGCCAAAGAGGAAGATAGCGTCATTATCGGTTCTCGTCAGGGGATGGCAATTCATTTTAAGGCCGATAGTCAACAATTGCGCTCCTTGGGAAGGGCAACTAAAGGCGTAAAATCGATGAAATTGCGCTCAGGTGACGAATTAATTAGTATGGACATTCTGCCTAGTCAAATTGTCGCCCAAATCGCTGAATCTAACCAAGAAGAAACCGAGGACGAAAGCGAAGAAATTAACCCCGAAGTGGCTAATAATGGCCCCTGGGTGTTAGCGATTACCATGGCAGGACTAGGAAAACGGGTTCCCGTTACCCTCCTACGTCTGCAAAATCGGGCGGGATTAGGAGTCAGAGTGATTAAATTCCGCAAAAAGAACGATAAATTAGCGGCTCTGCACGTTGTTAACCCCAACGAGGAATTTATGATTATCACCGAACGGGGCATTATCATCCGTCAATCCGTCGATGCTATTACTCCTCAATCGCGATCGGCCGGAGGCATCCGGGTGCAAAAACTCGATGAGGACGATGCGATCGCTGCTGTCGCCCTAGTTCCCCCTAGTGATGCGGAGGAATCTGAAGACATTTAGATTTGCTGGGAAGTGGGGAGAATAAATAAAAATAATCTTCTGACTCCTATCTCCTGTCTCCTGTCTCCTATCTCCTATCTCCTGATACTAAATCCGTTGAGTAACGCACAGAAAACGGGTTTCTCCGAGAAACCCGTTTTCTACTCATGCACTCATGCAAAAAGGGGAATAAATAATCAATCTTTAATAACCAGATTTAGTATGACTCCTGACTCCTGACTCCTGACTCCTGACTCCTATCTCCTGACTCCTATCTCCTATCTCCTATCTGCTGTCTCCTTTCCTGAGTATTTGGGATTAAAACTGGAAAAAGTGCATTAATTGGGAGATTTCCTGAGCGTCTAGGGATAAACGCCCTTTAAAATCCACAATATTCTTAAATAATCCCTGTTCTTCTCTATTTTTAACAATGGCAGCTGCCAAATTATCACTGATTAGGGGCAGGGTGGTTAACTGCTCGATCGAAGCAGTGTTAGGATTGATTTTAGGGGGTGCGAGGTGACTTTCGGGACTATAATAGGCAAATTCTAGAATCGGTTGCCAAGCTTTCAATCTAGCCACAGGAACACTCAAAGCAGCGGCTAGATCTTCAAGACAAAGCAATTCTACCCCCATACCCAACAATTCCACCAACATCCGCGCTTGATGGATGGATATCCCCGGCAATCGCAGCCAATCATCCACACCCGCTTGATTGACATTAATTTTAATGCCCAATTGTGCCGCCATAGCGATCTCATCGAGGGAACGAAAGCGATAATAGGGATCATTGCTAATTTTGGCTTTTAAAGGGTTAAAAGTGCGCCCTAACCAGTTTTGGGGTGTCATTGTAGTAATTGTCGCCGTTTTTCTTCAAATTCGTACTCAGAAATTAATCCTTCTTGCCGGAGGCGCTCTAATTCCCTTAAAGCTGCCCCGATCGCCTCTACTTGTTTAGGCTCTAAACTGGGGACAGTGGCAGCAGCGGTGGCAGTGGGAAAATAGTTAGCGAAAAATTGGTTATCTTGGATTAAATACCACACCGCATCGATCGCGCAAGCCACCCGGGGAATCGGAGTTTGCCAGAGGAGAAGATAAATAATTCCCCAGAGAGGTTGACCGAGATAGAATTTATGAATACCGGCGATAGGAAAGGGTAAAGCGAGAATGCTGCCGATAAAAGCCAAAAAAATCGCTAATTTACGGCTTTTGGGCTTACTTAATAATTTTTCCACCAGAAGCATGAGACCTGTTCGAGATTGATTTTAGCCTGATCTGGACTTTCTATTCTAAAATACTCTTTGGTTCTAACATAGGGATACGCGATGACTAGCAGAATCAAGGAAATCTTTCAAACAGGACAACCGGATCAATCCGTCACCGTGCAGGGTTGGGTGAGAACAAAACGAGAATTAAAAGAATTTACTTTCCTGGAAGTTAATGATGGCTCATCCCTGGCCAACTTACAAGTTATCCTCGAACCGACTTTACCCGATTATGAAAATGTACTAAAAACAATTAGTACAGGAACGGCGATCGCTGTTTCGGGAAATTTGGTTCCTTCCCCGGGTAAAGGGCAAAATATCGAGTTAAAAGCGGCCGAAATCACCCTTTATGGTGACTGTCCTGCGGATTATCCCCTACAAAAAAAACGTCATTCCTTTGAATTCCTGAGAACTATTGCCCATCTGCGAGCAAGAACCAACACCCTAGGAGCAGTAATGCGGGTTAGAAACGCTTGCGCTACCGCTATCCACACTTTTTTCCAAGAAAAGGGCTTTATTTGGGTACATACTCCCATTATTACCGCTAACGACTGCGAAGGTGCGGGAGAATTATTTACTGTCACCAGTTTAGATTTAAAAAAACCCGCCAATTTTGCCGAGGATTTCTTCGGTAAACGGGCCTATTTAACCGTCAGTGGACAATTACAAGCGGAAGTAATGGCCATGGCTTTATCTAATGTTTACACTTTTGGCCCGACTTTTCGCGCCGAAAATTCTAATACTTCCCGTCATCTGGCCGAGTTTTGGATGGTGGAACCGGAAATGGCTTTTTGTGATCTGGAAGGAGATCAGGATTTAGCGGAGGCATTCCTCAAATATATCTTTAAATTTGTTTTAGAAAATTGTCCCGAAGATTTGCAGTTTTTTAACGAACGTATCGATAAAACGGTGTTAAGTACGGCCGAAAATATCGTTAATAGTGAGTTTGGCCGGATTACCTACAGCGAAGCGATCGAGTTATTAGAAAAAGCCGATCGTCAGTTCGAGTTTCCAGTAGAATGGGGCGTAGATTTACAGTCAGAACACGAACGTTATCTAGCGGAAGAACTATTCAAAAAACCCGTGATTGTCACCAATTATCCCAAGACAATCAAAGCTTTTTATATGCGTCTAGATGACAATAATAAAACTGTTTCCGCTATGGATATTTTAGCACCCAAGATCGGCGAAATTATCGGCGGTTCCCAACGGGAAGAACGATTAGATGTATTAATCCAAAGAATGCAGGAACAGGGAATGAATCCCGATGATTTGTGGTGGTATTTAGATCTGCGTCGCTACGGTTCCGTTCCCCACGCTGGTTTTGGTTTAGGATTCGAGCGTCTGGTACAATTCATGACGGGAATGACCAATATTCGCGATGTGATTCCTTTCCCCCGTACCCCTTTAAGTGCCGACTTTTAGGTTGATGTCTAGGATCGACAGGAGAAAGGAGGAATGTAAATATTTATTAAATTGTAGCTTAGGCTACAGACTTGGAGTAGAAAATGTTTGTTGTTTCACTGTCCCCCTCTACGTTCTTTGTCCCCTTTCTCCTGTAACAGTTCTTAATAGGTTTGTCTGAGTTTAGCCTGATTGATAATGATAGCGAGCTTGTAAAAAATAAACCTTATTTCCCGTGACTTTATAAACCAAACGATGCTCTAAGTCGATCCGTCGTGACCAAGTGTCGGCAGCAATATACTTAAGAGGTTCGGGTTTACCCAATCCTGTAAACGGATCGCCATCCAAAATATCTGCCACTAAGTCTAAAATTTTATCGCCTTTTTTCGGTTCGTTCCGATACCACCAAGCTAAATCTGCTTTGAAATCAGGACTAAAAACGGGCAAATAACCATGAATAGGATTGTTTTTAGGTTTATCTGGCTTATTTTCTCTTTTAGGAGTCAATTCCTAACTCCTCTTTCAATTCAGCTAATGTTTGAGGAGTTGCATCTTCTGTCTGGGTCCATGCTAAAGAGCGAAATAAGCGTTGGGCATTTTCTGGCGATCGCAATAAATAAACACACTCTAATAAACTGGAAAGCTCATCTTCAGCAATTAACGCCACATTTTTCTGATTGCGACGCTTAATGACGATAATTTGAGATTCGTCACACACCTGATCTAAGAGACTCGCTAAATTCATTCTCGCCTGAGAGTAGGTGGTTTCTTTGCTTAACATGATTTTTAGGGGAGACTTGTACAACCTTATTGTACAATTCCAAGCTCTTGAACTCCCCAAAAACCCCAAAATCTGAAGGGATAGGAATGCAAAGATTTATTAAATTGTAGCTTTTGATACAGTTGTTGGGGGGGGGAATGTGTATTATTTTGCTATTCGCCTTTGCTGTTGGGTTAGGCTGTCGCTTGACCTGACTGCGAGAGAGTGCGATCGCACTGCTCAGTGCGGTAGAAGTAATGCTTGAGTAAAACCCACAAAAATCAACAGGAGGATTCTTGTCAAATGGGCTGGAAAGATAATCTTGCGGAACGGCTTGCAAAGCTTGCTAAAGAGCATGGTAAACAAATTGTTGCTGGAGTTAGTAGTCTCTCTGTCGGTGCTATAGTTAACAAAATTGGTTCTATACCTGGAGCAGTTTGGGATTTATGTAATCCATCTGATTTTACTGATCAGGAGAAACTAGAGGTTGAAAAGCTTTTATCTAAGTAGGGTTTGCTGAATAAATCTAAAAACCTTACAGGAAAGGGCTTTTAGCTTGATTGAGAGCTTCCCAAATGCACTTAAATCTGCTAGAATCTCTTAAAACCCTTGCATCACCCTTGCAT
>NZ_SFBO01000029.1:0-19225 GCF_007095705.1 Microcystis sp. Msp_OC_L_20101000_S702 | reverse complement strand
TTTGACGTGCTGGTGGATTTCTAACTCACCCATTTTACCTTAGCTGACAATAATTATAAATTTTTATTTCCCTTGAATTCCCTATTCTAAAAACAGAACTATCTTCCTGAATTAACCCCGTTCGTTCTCAGCCAACCTCTTTGATTGCTTGAGTATTTATACTTAATTTGTCCAGCCAATTGTTTTTTTAGTGATCGCCTTTCCTCAAAAATAGCTATTTTGTACTATATTGCCCATGCCAAAATCGGGGTTAATGCTCTATTTATTTCAAAATGAGAATTGCTGAATTGGATGCTTACCTACAAAGCAATGTATAAATTTCTGGAACAGGGAGTCCATGGAGAAGTCTTGGATTTCTCCGGCGTGATTTCCTGGGGAAATGATCTAGCAGCAGTCCGCCGGTCCTTAGCCAGTGCGCTGGTGGACATGGCAGAAGTTAATTTATCTAGGGGGGAATCCTTACCCTTGCCTAATGAGTTGTTAACAGATCCAGAAGCGGATTTAGAAGAACCAATTTATCTAAATTATTACTTTATACCCTGGAAAAACAAGTAGATATGAAAAAGATTAAATACAGTAAAGATGTTGATACCCTGTTAATTAAGTTATCGGATAAACCTATCAGTTATGCAGAAGAAGATGGACAGGTTATCTTACACTATTCTAATGACGATATGCTAGCTCTTATCGAAGTATTAGACTTCCGACAATTTATTTCAGAAGATACCCCTGCTGCGTTGGTATCAATCTCCTAGCTTCTGTCGGTTAGATATATGGCGAAGTCTTAGATGTTGTGTTTTAAAGTATTATTGGATTATTTTTTGCTCGACCGTCATCCGATTTCTTCTTTCTGCGACTAGGAGAGTATTGACAATCTCTAAAGACCAAATTTCGGGAACAAATGCTTCGGCGTTTGGCATTATGTCTAATACTGCATTAGCATAATCGTTATCTTCATCGACCAAACACCAGCTAATTGCTACCGAACAATCTAAAACGAACTCAATCAAAACCGTCTCCCTTCTTCTCGCATGGCACGAATTTCACTTTTAGGTAAAGCTACAGTTTTTTGAAGGCGGCGCATTCCTGAAATAGCTTGGGTAATAGATTGCTCTACTACTGGGTTGCCCCAAGCATTATAGCGAGGTTTTCTTTCCTCTTTTCTACTTGCTAAATCTTCACTGACTTCTTGAACCGCTTCAACGGTTACTGTAACATTTACTTCAGTTTCTTTAAAATCGGACGGTATATCTAAATGTAAGATTCCATCTCTACCAATCTGAGAACGTAGTTTAATTGTTGGCATATTAAAACCTCGTATATTCTTATCCTTTTGCCCCTTTATAAGCAGTAAAACGTAGTAAAACGTAGTGGACTGTTTCAGCTAATTTGGTGTATTAGAAAAATGCTATAAATTCTATAATCTAAGAATTTAAGCCGAAATCTATTGCCCTATTTTAGCTGAAACAGTCCAGTAGGGTGCGTTAGACTGGGGCAGACGATTCAGGATGACCAAGAGGCATCTGCTCATGCCTAGTAAAGTTGAGTTTACCTTTTCTGAGGATGAGGCATTACCGACAATTCCTATCATTTTCAGTATCGTGCTTGTGTTTAGTATTGATGGAGAAAAGTAATGCTAATTTTTTTGGGAAAATTAGTTAATCTATGATTATAACATATAATTAATTTGTAAGAGTTCGAGTTAACTTGGTTAGGGCTATGGATTTATTAAAAAATCGTTTTGTGCAGTCGTTGGGAGTCGGGGCGTTTTTTTACCTCCTAATGCTTTCCTTAAATTGGGTGGTGTTGTTCACCCTGAGAATTCTTGAATCTTTTTCTAGTTGGTATCGATACCGCGCCGCTCCCTATTCCTTCCAAATCAGTATCGGGGTGACGTTGGCCTATTTGCTGATCACGGCCCTCTTGAGTAGCCGGCGTGATTAGTAGTAAAACAGAGTGGATTGTTTCAGTTAATTTGGTGTATTAGAAAAATGCTATAAATTCTATAATCTAAGACTTTAAGCCGAAATCTATTGCCCTATTTTAGCTGAAACAGTCCACTACCTATGAGGAGTATTTTTAATTTTTTTTCGGACATGATCAGGATACCAACTTGTGAATACTGACGTTGTAATCAAAAGGAAATAACTGATAATTTCATAACCCAGTTCAGGAAGGATAAGTTTTTCCATCTTTCCCCAGGCTAAAATGGCGTTAATTGTGAAAGTTAAACCCCAAGCTGAACTGATGATCATATTGATTTTGATAAAAGTTGGATTGTTCCACAGGGAGGGATCAACTTCTTGTTTAGCATATTCTATCGTAAAGGGTTTGCCGAAAATTATGCTCAGCCAGGCAGAGATAGCCAGTAAACCAGAAGCTCCAAGCCCTATATGTTTGACAACCCACATATTATTGAAAACAATCACGGCTAACGAGGCGGAGGAAAAGAAAAACAACCCCACCCATAAAGTTACCCCTCGGTGCAACCGAGTAACGCCCATGATAATGCTCAGAACTAAAGCGATAATCAATGCTAATTTAAGACGAAATAAGCTACCGTGGGCAATAAAAAGAAAAGCCAGCCATGGACCAAATCCCAAGAGGAGCCTTAAAAATGACATAATTTGCTTTTTCATGATTTTATTTTATTGCTTTTTCACAAAATATAGTCATTTCAGATAAGTCTGATACAGTAAAACGTAGGGTACGTTAGACGGCAAAAATTGCTGCTGTGACTCGAAGGTGACAATCCGTCGTAACGCACCACCTATGATCAACATTTACTCATACCGGCGGTTACGTTTGCGGATAATCCAGAGGATAAACCAGATAACGAGGACAAGTAGAGCTATTTTTGAGACCGGAGCCAGATATTCTTCCACAAGGGGGTAATTCTTCCCTAAAAAGTAACCTGCTGCCGTTAAAAAAACGACCCAGAGAGTCGTGCCGATGGTGGAGTAAACTAAAAAGGGAATCATCGCCATGTGATTCATCCCGGCGGGTAGGGAAATCAAAGTTCGTACTCCGGGGACCAAACGACAGAGTAAAACCGCTTTACTACCGTGACGGTTAAACCATTGATTAGCTTTTTGAATATCTTTAGCGGAAACGGTAATCCATTTGCCGTATTTATCGGCTAGTTTTTCGATTTTTTCCTCATCCACAACTCGACCGAGATAATACCAAGGTATCGCTCCGACTACGGTTCCGACAATCCCCGCTACCACTGCCGGAATAAATTGCATTTGTCCCTCATGGACGGTAAAACCCGCTAGAGGCATAATTAATTCCGAGGGAATGGGAGGAAAAAGATTCTCTAAAAACATTAATAGGGCTATGCCTAAATAGCCCATAGAAGTCATTGTATTTGTAATCCATTCAGTCATATTTTTTTAGGATTTAGAAAACAGTTTTAAAGTAAAAAAAAGGGAGTGGGGGAGTGGCAAGAATAAATAAAAGCAATCTCCTGACGACCGACTCCTGATAACTGATAACTGATAACTGATAACTGATAACTGATATTAGGTTCCGGAAGTCCAGGAGTTGATATATTCTAATTGGGCTTCGGTGAGGGTATCGATTTCAATCCCCATGGCTTGCAGTTTCAAGCGGGCGATTTCTTGGTCTAATTCGTAGGGAATTGAGTAGATGCCGGGGGCTAATTTACCTTTATTTTTAACCAAGTATTCTACACCGATCGCCTGGTTAGCGAAACTCATATCCATAACGGCACTAGGATGACCTTCGGCGGCTGCCAGGTTAACTAGGCGACCTTCACCGATAACAACGACGGATTTACCGCTTTTTAGTCTATATTGTTGGGTAAAGTTGCGAACTTCCTTAACATTATCGGCTTTTGCACCTAAAGCTTGCAGGTCGATTTCAATATCAAAGTGACCGGAGTTGGAAACAATCGCCCCATCTTTCATCAGGTCAAAATGTTCAGCCCGGATAACGTGCTTGTTACCGGTAACGGTGATGAAGATATCGCCTTCTTTAGCGGCTTCATCCATGGGCATAACCCGGAAACCGTCCATCGCCGCTTCAATGGCACGCACGGCGTTAATTTCGGTGACAATTAGATTAGCACCTAAACCTTTGGCCCGCATAGCCACACCTTTACCACACCAACCATAACCAGCCACAACCACGGTTTTACCGGCAAGAAGGATATTGGTGGCGCGAATGATACCATCAAGGGTAGATTGACCTGTACCGTAGCGATTATCAAAGAAATGCTTGGTTTCTGCGTCGTTAACGTTCATTGCGGGGAAGGATAACACCCCGGCTTTGAGCATGGCTTGCAAACGGACGATACCGGTGGTAGTTTCTTCGGTAGTACCGATAATGTCGGGTAATTGGTGACTTCTTTCTTTAACTAGGGTGGCCACTACATCACAACCATCATCGATGATAATCTGGGGTTTATGATCGAGGGCGATTTGAACGTGACGGTGATAGGTGTCGTTATCTTCCCCTTTGATTGCATAAACGGGGATGCCGTAATCAGCGACCAAACAAGCGGCCACATCATCTTGGGTGGAAAGGGGATTACTGGCAATCAGTAACGCATCAGCGCCACCGGCTTTGAGTGCGATGGCCAAATTAGCGGTCTCGGTGGTAACGTGGCAGCAAGCGACTAAACGCAGTCCAGCAAAGGGTTTTTCGATGGCGTAACGTTCGGCTAATTGACGCAAAACGGGCATTTCCCGTCCGGCCCATTCGATGCGCTGTTTGCCGATGGGGGCTAAACTAATATCTTTGATGTCGTATTTCTGTTGAACTGGTGTTGCTACCATAAGGGGTTTTCCTTAAATACAAGCCTCGGCTATTGGTTAATTTAACTTAACATTGTCTGGGTATTTTGGCTAATGTCAAGCTTTCGGCTGGTTTTTTATATAGGAAAAAGTTATCAATTCCTCGCTGACCTATCCAGAAATCGGTACATCGTCTCTATTTTGTCCGATTATTTAGTACAATAAAACTACTGTATGATCTAAATCAAGCTAGAAATCTCTATCTGGTGATGATAAGATAAAGTGATGGGCGAGAAACTGACAGGCGTTAATCCCAAGATAATCCAATGGGCAAGAGAAAGGGCGAGATATTCTCTTGAGTCTGTGGCGGTCAAGTTTAAAAAAGATGTTTCTGTTATCGAGAAATGGGAGTCAGGAGAGGACTTTCCTACCTATAGTCAATTGGAAAAGTTAGCAGAAATATATAAACGTCCTCTCGCTTTATTCTTTTTCCCAGAACCTCCCCTAGAAGCGGAGGAAAAACAAGAATTTAGAACTTTGCCAGACTTTGAAATCGAAAACCTGGCCGCCGATACTATCTATGCTTTACGACAAGCAAAAGCGATGCAATTGTCGCTACAGGAAATTAATAATGGTATTAATCCTAGTACCAAGAAAATCTTTCAGGATATTGCGGTTAGCTCTAGGGATGATTTAAGGATATTAGCCGAACAGATCAGAAATTATTTAAACGTTACTCTAGAAGAACAACTGACCTGGAATGATCAGGAAACTGCCTTAAAAAAATGGCGGAGTGCCGTGGAAGAAGCTGGTATTTTTATTTTTAAGCGTTCTTTTAAGCAGCGAGAAATTTCGGGATTTTGCTTGATAGATATTGAATTTCCAATCATCTATCTTAATAATAGCACGGAAAAATCTAGACAAATATTTACCATTTTTCATGAATTAGCACATATTCTTTTGCAGACTAATGGAATTACTAAGTCTGACGATAGATATATTAATAGTTTGAAAGGAGAAAATAAATATATCGAGATATTTTGTAATAAATTTGCTGCGGAGTTTTTGCTTCCTAATCATGTTTTTTCTGAGATAATCAGAGAAACAATAGTTAACGTTAACGATAACGATAAAATTATCTCGAAAATTTCCAGTGATTATAAGGTTAGTCGAGAAGTAGTTTTACGAAAACTATTAGATAATAACTTAATCTCCCAGAAAGAATATACTCTTAAAGTAAGCGAGTGGTACAGTGAGCAGGTGGGAAAAAGTCAGGACAAAAATAAAAAATCTGGAGGTAATCCCTATGCTAATCAGGCGACATATTTGGGAGAAAATTACCTAAAACTTGTGTTCAATAAATACTATCAAGGCCAATACGATATCGAGCGTGTTGCTGATTATCTAAACATTAAAAAAGTTGCTACGGTGGAAAAACTTGAACAATATTTATTAGACAAAGGACTGTTTTGATGGTTTACATTTTTGACACAAGTAGTTTTAAGGTTTTAGGAAACTATTTTCCCAAAAGTTTTCCTACCGTTTGGCAAAAAATCGATTTGCTTGTGTCAGAAGGTAAACTAAAATCAGTACGCGAAGTGCTTAAAGAAGTAGAATATGGCAATAATAAACAATTTGTTTTAGATTGGATAGACTTCAATAAACAAATATTTTTACCACCCACTGCTCAGGAAACTTTATTTATTCCTGAAATTTTTTCTATAAGAAACTTTAAGGATTTAGTGAGTCAAAAAGCAAGATTACAAGGAAAGCCAGTGGCTGACCCATTTATTATTGCCTGTGCCAAGATAAAAGACGGTTGCGTAATTACCGAAGAAGCCTTGAAGCCTAATGCTCCCAAAATCCCCACAGTCTGTCAACACTTTTCTATCGATTGTACCAATGTTCAGGGTTTAATGGAGCGGGAAGGTTGGCAATTTTAAAACTAAAATTAATGGATAAATTGCCAATAAATTTATATAATCAGTGGTGCAGAATTGATTTCTAGTTGAAAAGGCTTTTTCTGGAAAACTAATAACCATGTTCAGCCAGAAATTCTAGGCTAATCTCGGTGGGAGCTTGATAAGAGCGCATTCCTAGCAATTTTTCCACATATTTGCCTAAAATATCCCCTTCTAGATTAACCCAATCGCCTAATTTTAAATGGGAAAGATTGGTTTCAGCGTAGGTGTGGGGGATGACTGCCACTTTAAACCAGCTGCCGGAGGCATCACAATCGGCCACGGTTAAACTAATGCCATTAACAGCTATACTGCCCTTACCGACGATATAACGAGCTATGTAGTTATTCCACTGCTCTTCTAGGGAACTAGGGGCAGCAAAGGTCATTTCCCACGAATTAGCCACGATTATCGATTCGACTAAACAGCCAATTCCGTCCACATGACCGGTGACAAAATGACCGCCGATTTTACTACCCACCCGCAAAGAGGTTTCTAGGTTAACGTTGGTTTCTGTTTTAATCCTTCGTCCTAAAGTAGTGCGCTGTAGGGTTTCTGGGGAAGCGGTGGCCACAAAACCCTCTGAGAGAATTTCCTCGACTGTCAAACAAACTCCATCCACAGCCACACTATCACCAATCATTAAATCTTGGAGAATTGTATCAGAGGATACAGACAAATATAGTCTATCAGTATCCACGACCCGAATTTTTCCCAAGGCTTGAATTAATCCTGTAAACATCGGCTTTTTTCTCGACTATAAATCCTTATGAGTGAAAGATTGGGCATTTTCCCCGGAATAATCGGCGACAATATGACCATCTCCCACTAATTGATATTTGTAGGTCACTAATCCCTCTAATCCCACCGGACCGCGGGGAGGCATTTTTTGGGTACTGATACCCACTTCGGCCCCGAAACCGTAACGGAAACCATCGGCAAATCGGGTGGAACAATTATGAAAAACTCCGGCGGCATCAACTCGATCGCTAAAGGTTTTGGCCGTGTTAAAATTTTCGCTGACAATGGCTTCCGTGTGTCGAGAACCGTAATAATTAATATGTTCGATTGCCGATTCTATACTATCAACAATTTTAATTGACAGAATTAAATCACTATATTCGGTTTGCCAGTCTTCTTCTGTGGCCGATGGTACGTTAATAATCTGACGAGTTGCTTCATCTCCCAATAATTTAACCTTTTTTTCCTCTAATGCTCGGGCCACTGCGGGTAAAAATTGTCTAGCGATGTCTTGATGAACCAATAAAGTTTCAATGGTATTACAAGCGGCAGGATATTGGGTTTTACCATCAACGGTAATCCTAATTGCTTTGCTTAAATCGGCTTCTTTGTCGATGTAGAGATGACAGATACCATCGGCATGGCCGAGGACAGGAATGCGGGTATTATTTTGGATATAACGAACAAATTCGTTAGAACCTCTAGGAATAATTAAATCGATGTATTGATCAAGTTTTAATAGTTCCTGAATTTCTTCTCTTGTTGTTAACAATTGCACCGCCGCCGAATTAACTTTAGTTTGACTCAATGCCTGATGAATAATTGTTACTAAAGCTTGACAAGAACGGAGCGCCTCTTTCCCCCCTTTTAAAATAACGCCATTGCCGGATTTTATCGCTAAACTGGTAATTTGAATTAAAGCATCGGGACGAGCTTCAAAAATAACCCCTAAAACCCCTAAAGGACAGGTTATTCTCCGAAGAATTAAACCTTGATCTAATTGCCGATTAATTTGTATAGTAGCTAAAGGATCTGCTAATTTAGCCAGATCTCGCACCCCGGCAATGGCGGTTTTTAATTTGCCAGAACTTAACTCTAAACGCGCACATAAAGCCGGAGATAATTCCATCGCCTTGGCTGTTTGAACATCGGCGATATTAGCTGCTAGTATTTTATCAGCATTGGCAGTCAAAGCCTCAGCAATAGCCTCTAAAGCTTCATTCCTTTCTTCGTTAGTCAGAATAGCCAGTTGACGACTCGCTTGACGGGTTTCTCTGGCGATTTCGGGGAGGGATAGAGAAGTTGTAACCATAGAAAATTAAACGTAATAACCGCTATCTTGTTTATTTTATCTTATTTTTGAGAAAGTTTCAGGGTCATTAGATCTCATTGCAAAAACCAAAAATTGTTGTTAGGGTTAGGAGTCAGTAGTCAGGAGAATTAAGAATGAATAATAGTCAATTAAATGGTCTATTTACAGATTTGGCTCTCTTGAGTTTGGTGGGTAAAATGTACTCTAAGATACAGTCCTGCCAGCGAGCGACTAGAACGAACCACAAAGACACAAAGGACACAAAGATCGATCCTATATAAGTTAAACTTATCACACAAAGAATAAGAAAACCCTGATTTTAGGCAATTTAATCTTTATTTTCGAGGTTTATTGAAGGTTATCAACTCTTGTCATGATCATCATAAATCTAGTTAAATAGAAAAAATAGCCGAAATTAGTGATTTTTATATCCTAGACCTGTAGAGACATTATAGTTAACATCCCTACAGAATCTAGACTATCTAGACCAGATTGGCAATCAGACAGTTAGATACCTCTTGACGCGCCCAATCATCGGCGGCTAAAATGTCATCTAGGCTAGGGGTAGAACTGTTATGAATCGCAAAGCGATCGCAAACTTTTTCAATCACCCGGGGAATATCTAAGAAGCTAATCTTTTCTTCTAAAAATAATGCTACCGCTTGTTCATTAGCTGCATTTAATACTGCTGGCATTGCCCCACCTGCGCGGCCGGCCGCATAAGCTAATCCCATACAGGGATATTTTTGATGATCGGGTTCTTTGAAGGTTAAACTGCCGGCTTTAACTAAATTTAAAGGTTCCCAATCGGTATAAATTCTTTCGGGCCAAGACAAGGCATATAACAGGGGTAAACGCATATCGGGCCAGCCTAATTGGGCTAAAACCGAGGTATCCTGTAACTCAATTAAAGAGTGAATAATACTTTGGGGATGAATAACAATATCGATCGCATTATAATCTACACCAAATAAATAATGAGCTTCGATAACTTCTAGACCTTTATTCATTAAAGTAGCCGAATCGATGGTAATTTTTCTGCCCATCGACCAGTTAGGATGTTTCAGGGCATCAGCTACGGTTACTTGCGGCAATTTTTCCACCGGTAAATCCCGAAAAGCACCCCCAGAAGCGGTGAGAATAATCTTTTTTAATCCCCCAGTGGGAACTCCCTGTAAACATTGAAAAATAGCTGAATGTTCCGAGTCAGCAGGTAATAATTTAACTCGGTGTTTTTCCACTAAAGGCAGCACCACCGGAGCGCCAGCAATCAGGGTTTCTTTATTAGCGAGGGCGATATCTTTACCGGCAGTAATAGCGGCAATCGTGGGCAGCAATCCCGCACAACCGACAATTCCCGTGACGACGCTTTCGGAATCGCCATAACGGGCCACTTCGATTACTCCTTCCTTTCCTGCTAGGATAATCGGGGTATAGTCAAGGTCGGAAATTAGGCTTTTTAGGTCTTCTAGTTGACTTTCGTTATTAATCGCCACGATTTGCGGGCGAAATTGCCGAATTTGCTCCGATAGTAGTTGAATATTATTACCCGTGGCTAATCCTACCACTTGAAACTTATCGGGATGATCGGTGACAATATCGAGAGTTTGAGTTCCGATCGAGCCAGTAGAGCCTAAAATTGAGATTTTTTTCATAGAAACTTACTATAATTTGGGGATTAGCTTTTAATATACGTTCTCTGGGGTCTTTCCGGCACATCAGCGTAAATATTAAATATTTGTTAAAAAAGTTGCTATTTTGACTTTTTTGTGGCAAGGGTTAGAAAAAGTCAGCGATAGAAATGGTGACAGAGAAGAAATCGAATAGAAAGGCCAATGGATTAGGCTGTCTAGCGGGGGGTCTGGTTTTTTGCCTCTTATTTCCCCTGTGTGTTTACGTTTTTGGTTGGTTATCCTTCGCTCTTGGCCCGATGGGTTGCGCTTTCCCCAGTCAATGTTCGGCAGCAGCAACATTAATGAAAGGGATTCGGCTCTTCTGCTTTTTGTGTACAAGGAAGAAGAATAGGGATAATTTGGGTGCATTTCAATTTGGTTGAAATATCTATAGGACATTTTGGGCGCCCGCAGTTCGATAAACTCACTGACCACGTTGCGCCCCTACTATTGGCGCAATAATATTATTGTAGGGGCGAATTGCATTCGCCCTCTTTGAATAACTTCTGCTGCTCACCTATAGGTGAGGGAAAGTCACAAATAGCAGAAAAAATAACCGAACTTAAACATAAGTTCGGCTAGATTTAATTTAACAACTGGATAAAACTAACTTTCTGTCGTGACTGCTGTGGTGGGAGGCAACTTAATATTAGTAGCTAATCCCAGAATTTGCAGCAGACGAATGGTCATCCAAGTCAGATCAACTTCCCACCATTGTAGGCCATGACGGGCAGAATACTGATAGGCATGGTGATTATTGTGCCAACCTTCACCGAAAGTTAAGAGGGCAACCCACCAACAATTTTTAGAATTATCGTGGGATTCATGGCTAACATAACCGAATTTGTGGGTGGCGCTGTTGACAAACCAAGTAGAGTGGAAAACTAAGACCAAGCGCACAAAAATTCCCCAAATTACAAACGGCCAACCACCCATAGCATAGAGAATTAAGCCTAAAACAATTTGGATAGGAACAAAATAATTTTGACAGAATTTATAGAAAGGATCGTCGGCGATATCCTGGGTAAAACGAGCAATTTCTTCGTCGGCAGGAATTTCGTGCAACATCCAACCCATGTGACTCCACCAGAAACCTTTATTAGAATCGTGGGGATCGGGAGCAGTATCAGAATATTTATGATGAAGACGATGTAAACCTATCCATGCGATCGCACCCCCCTGACAAGCGAGGGTTCCGCACAAAACCAGAAAGTATTCTAACCATTTGGGAGTCTTAAAACTCCGATGGGAGACCAAACGATGAAAACCGAGGGTAATTCCTAAACCCCCAGTAATCCAATAAAGAATCAATGTCACTCCCACAGCACCCCAGCTAAAATTGCCAGGCAAGAAGGCTAAAAGAGCCACTAAGTGGATAAAAGCCATGTAGATGAGAGTCACCCAGTCGATGGGCAGTTTTTCGGAAGTCGCAACAGTCATTGAATAACCCAAAGGGAAACAACAGGAGACAGAGCATCATTGTCTTATCCGTCTCGATTTGACACAGGGGAAACTTTGACGCTTATTGACACTCCCGTCGCTAAAAGCGAGGGATTCTTGGTTCAACGAGTCCACTTAAATTAGATGCCTTGCGTTATCCAACCCAGAGGTGGTTCTCTCCCCAAGCATTACTTTTCGTATGCCCCACGATAGTTGTATTTCTACAAAATTTGCTTGAATTGAAGTGTTAGCTTCAAATACTGCTTTGTCTAGTTCCTGCAAAGATTTTACCTACCTACAGGTAGAAACTAGAACAATTAGGCAGAACCCCAGATCTTGATTGTCAAGGTGCAGATAGCGTAGTGATTAGACTACATGGGTTTTTAGAGCGGTTGATTACCCTATCCGCTATACTTGTATGGTAGCTATTTTGCCCAGATAGGTCAAGACCCTTAAAAGAAGAAGCTATTCGAGATTTTGTCAGGAGACTGGACAATTATTTTTAATCGTGCTTCGTGTCACTGATCTTGTCGAAGTGCTGTTCTAGGCTGGCTTTTGTTTCATCGCTTCTGTAAAACCGAGAGCTTCGGCCGTGAGATCAGCCGAACGGTCTTCACCCGACATTTAGGATAAATAGTAACAAATATCACAGTCTATTGTTTGATGGATATCCCCTCTCTACTCCACAGGGCAGAAAAGGCCCTACTCCCCATCTTTTCGGAAATTGACGCACAGGTCAAGGAAAATCTCCGTCAAGTCCTCGCTGCTTTTCGTGCAAACCGCGTCGGGGTGCATCATTTTGCTAGTGTTAGTGGTTATGGTCATGATGACTTGGGACGGGATACTTTAGATCAAGTGTTCGCCCAAGCCCTGGGGGCCGAAAAGGCGGCGGTGCGGGTACAATTTGTTTCAGGAACCCATGCGATCGCCTGTGCCTTGTATGGGGTTCTTCGACCAGGGGATGAAATGTTAGCGGTAGCCGGTGCGCCCTACGATACCCTAGAGGAAGTAATTGGAATTAGGGGCAGTGGTCAAGGCTCTTTAAAGGATTTTGGCGTTAGTTATCGCCAATTAGAGCTAGATTCTACCGGTGCGATCGATTGGTTGGCTTTGGAAACAGCAGTGAAACCCCAAACCCGTTTAGTGCATATTCAAAGATCCTGCGGTTATTCCTGGCGATCGAGTTTGTCTATTGACGAAATCGAGAGAATTGTCCGTATAGTTAAACAACAAAACCCGAATACCGTCTGTTTTGTCGATAACTGCTATGGAGAATTTATCAGCACCCAAGAACCCACCAACGTGGGGGCAGATCTGATGGCCGGTTCTCTAATTAAAAACCCCGGAGGTACAATCGTCACGGCCGGGGGATACATAGCAGGTAAAGCGGAATTAGTGGAAATGGCCTGCTATCGTCTGACAGCACCGGGGATCGGTAGCGAGGGAGGGGCAACTTTTGACCAAAATCGTCTCCTTTATCAGGGATTGTTTCTAGCGCCGCAAATGGTGGGAGAAGCGATGAAAGGCAGTCATTTAATTGCCTATGTGGGTGATAAGTTGGGTTATCCGGTCAATCCTGCTCCTTTTGTGCCTCGACGCGATATTATTCAAGCGATTAAACTCGGTTCCCCCGATAAGCTGATTGCCTTCTGTAAAGCCATTCAAGCCTATTCTCCCATCGGTTCCTACTTGGATCCCATTCCTGCCCAAATGCCGGGCTATGAGAGCCAAGTAGTGATGGCTGGTGGCACGTTTATCGATGGTAGCACCTCGGAAT
Source organism: Microcystis sp. Msp_OC_L_20101000_S702 (assembly GCF_007095705.1). NCBI lineage: Bacteria > Bacillati > Cyanobacteriota > Cyanophyceae > Chroococcales > Microcystaceae > Microcystis > Microcystis sp. Msp_OC_L_20101000_S702. The sequence goes on along the minus strand of NZ_SFBO01000029.1, from coordinate 5,561 downwards.
TCTCCGCCGATGGACCCCTCCGGGAACCCTATATCGTTTTTTGTCAGGGGGGAACCCATTGGACCCATATTTCCCTAGCTTTAGAACAAGCGATCGCCGCTTTATCTTAAACGGGCCCTCTCACTTTCCTTCTCTCCTCTAGTTAATCCCAATCGAACTTTAAAAACTCAGTTATGGATTGTTTCTCCCCACTTTCCCATACTTTTTAAACAGGATTATAATAACAGTGGTACGATAAAACCGATCAAATATCTAAGGAGTTGTCATGAATTACAATCGCAATATAATACCATTAATGGCGGGGGGAATTTTAATATTAGCTTTTACTACCATACTGCGCCCTTTTGCCGTTATTGATACTGGCGAACGCGGCGTTGTCATGTACTTTGGCAAAGTGCAAAAACAAATCCTCGATGAAGGAATTCATCCTGTTATACCGATTGTCACCAAGATCAAGCCCATCAACGTTCGAGTCCAAACAACGGAAGTAAAGGCAAAAGGATCTTCCAAAGATTTGCAAGATGTGGAAACAACTATTATCGTTAACTGGCACATCGACCCCGACAAAGTCAATCAGATTTATCAACAAGTTGGGGATATAAATGAGATTGTCTCTGGTATTATCAACCCAGCAGTATCGGAAATTGTCAAAGCGGCAACAGCACAACGTCCCGTACAAAATATCTTGCAAGAGCGAGGAGAACTCAAACGTGAAATTGACACTTCCCTCGCCCAAAGATTAAGACGTTATGGGATAACTATCAATGATGTATCTCTCGTTAATTTTGGTTTTTCCGAAGAGTTTAACGCGGCGATTGAAGCCAAACAAGTAGCAGAACAAAAGGCACAAGAAGCTGCTTTTCGCGCACAACAAGCAGCACAGGAAGCGAAAGCGGAAATCAACCGCGCAAAGGGACAGGCAGAAGCTCAAAAACTATTGCGCCAAAACCTAACAGCAGAAATTTTACAACAACGAGCAATCGAAAAGTGGGATGGACGTTTTCCTGTCGTCATGACTGGTTCAGGCTCCCTTCCCCTGATTAACATCGATTCCAATTTATTATCATCTCAAAAAGAGTAAATAACTTTAGTTCGCATTCAAGAGATTTTGCCATGACTTCCACGAAAGAATAGGGCCGGCTACGGTAAAATTTCCCACAAGAACTGCTGGGGCCGCATCTTAACTTTGTAGAAATATCGACAATCGAGAATTATCAGTGATTCTTAAATTATTCCCAATATATGAACAACCACAGGTGTGCATCGTAGATTGACAAAAATGAGATGCACTCAATGCTCGAACTTGTCTAACTCGATACCAGACGGTAAAATAAGCACAAATCTAACTATACTCATTAGAATATAAATATCAACGACCACGATTTAAAACTCTTATGCAGGTAACTCTAAAATCGGCCTTGAGTGACAGTCATATCGATGCTAATCAAAGCAGCAGTCAACGTCAACTGATGCTATCGATCGCCGCCACCAGTGAACAGATTGACACAAATTTACCAATTAATCTTTGTTTAGTTCTCGATCATAGCGGTTCTATGCAGGGAAAACCCCTAGAAACGGTCAAAAAAGCGGCTTTAAGTTTAATAGAATCCCTCGGAGTTAATGATCGTCTCTCGGTGATAGCTTTCGATCATCGCGCTAAAGTTATTCTTCCCTCCCAATCGCGACAGGATGATCTGACCAGGGTAAGCTCAAAAATTCAACAATTACGAGCGGGAGGAGGTACGGCGATCGATGAAGGGATAAAATTAGGCATTCAAGAAAGTTCCAGCGGAAGCAAAGGTTATGTATCTCATATTTTTCTGCTTACCGATGGTGAAAATGAACACGGAGATAATCAACGCTGTTTAAAATTAGCCGCAGTAGCAGCTGAGTACGGTATCACCTTAAATACCTTCGGTTTTGGCGATCATTGGAATCAAGATATCCTAGAAAAAATTGCCGATATCGCCGGCGGAAGTTTATCCTATATCGAAAGACCCGAACAGGCTTTAATTGAATTTACTCGTCTGTTTAACCGTCTGCAATCTGTGCGGTTAACTAACGCTTTCCTGCAATTAGAATTAGATGCTCGGACTCATTTAGCGGAGTTAAAACCCATTGCCCAAGTTGCCCCAGAAACTATAGAAATGAGCTTACAAAAAGAGGGGAATTTTTACATCACCCGTTTGGGGGATTTAATGATAGATGAAGAAAAAATTCTCCTCCTCAATCTCTATATTGACCAAATTCCCCCCGGTACTCACACCATAGCTAAGGTGAAGATTCGCTACGATGATCCCGCTTCCGGTCAAAAAGGGCTAGAAACTGCGACTTTTAACCTTGATATCACCTCCCAAGCTCTCTATCAATCCCAATTAAACGATCAAGTTCAGAAATCAATTCTGACTTTAGCCAAATATCGTCAAACCCAAATCGCCGAAGAAAAATTAAAACAGGGCGATCGAGCAGCCGCAGCCACCATGCTACAAACCGCAGCCAAAACGGCCCTACAATTGGGAGAGAAAAATGCCGCCACTGTCCTCCAAACTAATGCCACCCGTTTACAGGTGGGAGAAGAATTGAGCGAGGGAGATTTAAAGAAAACCCGTATTATTGCTAAAACAAGACTACAAACCGATGAATAAACCACTTATTGAAACAAAATCCCAATTCCTAGCAAAGCAATCATCACTCCGAAAATCGCCCGCAAGTTAATCCGATCCCCCATCATGGCTGCGATCGGCAGGACAAATAAAGGACTGGTAGCGGTGAGAGTTTGGGCAATACCCACAGGAGAGAATTTTAAAGCAGTTTGCTGTAACCAAATGCCTAAAAACGTACTGCCGAAAGCAGTGACAATAATAATAGCAATCAGACGCAATGACCAGTTAATCGGTGGTGATGATTCCTGACGGCGAAAAAACATCAGAATTAACACTATTCCCGTCCCCGCTAACAGACGAAACAGGGCACTCTGCAAAGAAGACATTCCCGACTGCACCAGTGCCTGACGAGATAAAACCGCCCCCACCGCTTGGGAAATCGCCGCAATTAAAGCCCAGGCAATTCCTTGCCGCCAGGGGCGTTGACTATTGATTTCGGGAGTTTTTTCGGAAATAACCCAAGCAACCCCGAAGATGGTCAAAATAATGCCAATATAAGCCGATATTTTCAGGGATTCCCCCAAAAAAGTCGCCGCTAGAATCGCCCCCAACGGAGGCGAAAGGGTTTCTAACAGGAGGGTTTTTCGCGGTCCCAAATAATTAAGGGCGGTAAAATAGGCCGTGTCACCGATTCCTATACCAATTGCGCCACTTGTCAAGAGTATAAATACCGAACTTTGTTGATTAACATCGTGCCATTGTCCGGAAAGGGGCAGCGTCAGGGCAATTAAAGCGATCGCGACTACTCCTTTCAGAAAATTAAGCAATAAAGGCGGGATTTTCTGGCCTAATAGGCTATAAATCGCCGCAGAAACCGCCCAAAGCGCCGCCGCACTCAAAGCCGCTATCTCTCCCGTTAAATTTTCACCGAGACTAAATCCGTTGAGCATTATCATATTTGTCAGGAGACAGTATTAAGAAGACTCCGAGACTATTTTTATTTATTATCCCCACTTCCCACACCCCACACCCTTGACAATCAAAACAGTCGCTGATTTAGTGATTTAATAAAACCGACCACTGCTGCAGAAGATAAAAACTATGTGTATTCTCGGTTTTGATCCGGGTAAGGATAAATGTGGAATCGCGGTCAGGTCATCGACAGGGAAAATTTATACCCATGAGGTGATAGCATCGTCACAAGCGATCGAGCGTTTAGCCAGTCTCTGTCAACAATATCCGATCGAATTATTGGTGATGGGGAATCAAACCACCTCAAAAAGTTGGCGCGAAAAAATTGCCGCTCGTGTCACCGTCCCGATTACTCTAGTAGATGAACGCAATAGTACCCTAGAAGCTCGCGATCGCTATTGGCAAATGTTCCCCCCCAAAGGATTACAGAAACTCATCCCCCAAGGTATGCGTCTTCCTGATCGCCCCATTGATGATATAGTAGCGATTCTGCTGATTGAACGTCATTTACAGTCCAAATAATGTCACACTACAAATTAGACACAGCAGGGTGAATTGACGATGCTCCTAAGTAAAGGTTTTGAAGTGGAAATGTATACCGGAACAGCAGCCGGAGAAATTATCGGTTTATCCGATCGCATTGTCAAGGATTTAGATGGTTTTGTCCGGGAACCGGATAGTCGTAACGTAGAATATACTACGGCTCCCATGACTAACTATGACCGTCTTTTATGCGCTACTTTAAAACCTCGTCTGGCTCTACGGCAATATTTGCGTCGTTTAGGCGATTATACCCTCATCCCCGGCAGTACCCTCTCCTTGGGCGATAGTCAATATTTTTATCGCAGTGACCCCCACAATCCCTATCATGACTATATCGAACAGACCTACGGCACTAATGTAGTCACGGCCAGTATTCATATTAACGTCGGTATTAGCGATTATGAGGATTTAATGCGTGCCTGTCGCTTAATTCGCCTAGAAGCTCCTTTATACTTGGCTTTAAGTGCTTCCTCTCCTTTTCTCGATGGTAAAATCACCGGTTCCCATTCCCGTCGTTGGCAAGTTTTCCCCCAAACTCCTGCTTATGTTCCTCTCTTTGAGAGTCATAAACATTTTGTCACCTGGACTGAGGAACAATTAAAACTCGGTACGATGCAGAATGTTCGTCATCTCTGGGTGTCAGTACGTCCTAACGGTAGCAATCGTCCCTATAATCTCAATCGTCTAGAATTGCGAATTTGTGACCTGATTGCTAATCCTATTAGTTTATTAGCAGTTATGGCTTTTTTAGAGGCCCGTTTAACTCAACTTTTACAAGATCCCCAATTAGACCCCTTAATTTTAAGTCAATTACCCAGTAGCAATCGTAGCGAGGATTTATTAACTTTAACCCAAGAAAACGAACAGGCTGCCGCACGTTTTAGTCTTGATGCCACCCTGAGACATTGGTACGATGGCCGGGAAATCTTAGCTAGGGATTGGATTAAAGACCTCTATGTTCAAGTTTATCCCGTTGCTAAAGAAAAGGGTTTTAGTTGTTTCCTCTCTCCCCTACAAAAAATCCTCCGTGAAGGTAACACCGCACAACAATGGTTAAAACAATCCGACCAGGGGATGGATGTTAAAAGTATTATCAAACAGGCGATTATTACCCTAGAAAAACAGGAACGAGAGTTAGAACATAAATTATGTCAACATATTCTAGTTGCCTGAATAAAAGACTTTTTCTCTAATTATTTGGCTCTCTTGAGGTTATATCGACAACATTTTTCAGGATGATAGGATAAGCTGTAATTATCGAAACCGTAGAAATAATAGATAAAATGAGGGTGGTGATTCGGTAGTAATGATGGCGGCTTAATCCGGTTCTTCGGTTTGTGTTATGCAATGGACGGGGGTTATAAGGGATGAAACCCTTATAGAAACAGACATTACCGCAATTTTTGTCAATTGTTTGCAATCTGGAGCGAACTAATCAATTAA
>NZ_SFBO01000028.1:0-41808 GCF_007095705.1 Microcystis sp. Msp_OC_L_20101000_S702 | reverse complement strand
ACCGCGATTTTTGTCAATTGTTTGCGATCTAGAGCGAACTAATCAATTAAATCCCTTGCCAGATAAGGATTTAGTCGATTTATGCCCCCATATCGAACCATACCAAGTCCCGAAGAGCCAGTTTTCGTTTTGGGGAGCCAGTCGCCAGTCGTCGATACCAAATTCTAGACAGTAATTCCCAATTCAAACGGTAGCACAGAATACAGAATCAGTCTTACTCTTGATGGGTGGTGATTCGGTAGTAGTGATGGAGGCTTAATCCTTTGCTTTACTGTGCATTGTAGTCATGGATAAAAACGTGATTCTCCATTTTTTTAGAGGAAATGATCTGTTAGTAGTGCCGTAGCCTCTTGCTTACCCAGTATCAAGTGTGTAAAATATTTATTAATAAAAATAATTGGAACCCGATCAGTCTTTAAACCTCATCCCCAGACCACCAGCCAAGCCGCCACTTAACCTGACAGTATATATTAAGAAAAGCAACAAATACTTTACAGACACAACAAAGTATGCAGCAAATTCTAGGATTAGAGACACAACCAAAAATTTGGCATTGGCGGGGATTCAAAATCACCTATCAAAGTGCGGGGGAGACAGGACCCGCGATCGTGCTTGTGCATGGATTTGGGGCATCTTGGGGACATTGGCGGAAAAATATCCCCGTTTTAGGCGAAAAATGTCGCTGTTTTGCCCTAGATTTAATTGGTTTTGGCGGTTCCGACAAACCCGAACCGAAAAACGAGATCGATTACACTTTCGAGACTTGGGGGGCGCAAATTGCCGATTTTTGTCGGGAAGTGGTGGGGGGTGCTGCTTTTTTGGCGGGGAATTCCATCGGTTGCATCGCCATTATGCAGGCTGCCGTCGATCATCCCGATTTTGTCCTTGGGGTGGCGGCGATTAATTGTTCCCTCAGACTACTTCACGAAAGAAAACGGGGGGAATTACCCTGGTATCGTCGTTTAGGAGCGGATATTGCCCAAATAATTCTCAAAAATAAAGCAATTGGGGCTTTTTTCTTCCAACAGATCGCTAAACCCCAGACAGTGCGTAAAATTCTCCTGCAAGCTTATCGGCGATCAGAAGCTGTAACGGAGGAATTAGTGGAAATAATCTTAAAACCCGCCAGAGATCCAGGAGCGATCAAGGTTTTCCTCGCTTTTACCGGTTATTCTGGTGGCCCACTCCCGGAAGACCTACTGCCGATTCTCCCCTGTCGGGCTATTCTGCTTTGGGGTAGCGAGGATCCCTGGGAACCCTTGCCCTTGGGCCAAGAATTAGCACGATTCCCGACCGTAAAAAAGTTTATCCCCTTAGCTGGCTTAGGCCACTGTCCCCAGGATGAAGCCCCAGAAATAGTTAATCCGATTTTATTAGACTTCCTGCAAGCTTATAGCTAAGTTCCTCTAGTAACCAGAAGACCGGGTATTAATGGGTTGTTGGATGGAGAAACCTCGGTTAATACTTTGAGGGGGAACTTGATTGGGGATGCCATTATTGTTGGGCGGCATTCCCTGATTGGGATAACCAGTGACGTTGGGTTGATTGCCGTAAACGGGGGTCTGATATATGGGGGGTTGATAATAGTTGGATTGGTTGCTAGAGCCAGGGACCGGGTTAGGTTTGGCATTATTCCAGGAGGGTAGAGGCCGAACATTTTGTTGATAAGGGGAATAATTTCCCTGGGGGGCGACTTGATTCGGGTTGCCCCCAGGGTTGAGATTAGAATAATTATTCAAGTTAGCAGTCCGCGAGCGATTTTCGATTTCTCTCTGTAAAGGATAATTGCTAGTGTTGCCACTAATCGGTTGCACTTGAATCGGTTGCAGACCTTTACTAGCATTCGGTACTGGATTTGGCTTGACTGGCGGCATTAACGGAGCGAATAAAGAGGGTTTCTGGTTGTCATTGGGATTAGTATTTAAAGGATCAAAAGGCTGCGTCGAGGCCGGTCTCCCCGGGCGAGCGGTATTATTATTGGCAGGAATGGCCGGCAGTGGTACGGCAGTGGGGAGAGGAGTATCGGTAATCTTGTTGCTCTCGATTTCGCGTTCCTCCAAGGACTTTCCTGGGGTATCGAATACCGAACCCAACCATTCAGGATTCTGTTGATATATCGAGAAAGCAATGAGAGCTAAGGAAAATATTCCTAGGGGCAGCCAAAATAAAGGTTGGGCAAAGGGTTTTAATCCTGCCAAGAAATAGCGCATGGAAGAAGAATCTTTATAGTTACTCATACCGCTTTACCCTCTATAGGTTTTCCTCCATGCTATCAAATCATTAAGCAGTGATCAGTTATCAGTGATCACTGATCAGTTATCAGTTCACTGAGAAAACTCCCCACACCCCACACCCCACACCCTACACCCCACACCCCATCATCCCACACCCCACACTGTTCACCGACTAGGTACTGATACTATTTGCGAGCAATTGTCAAACAATTGTAAAACTTCGTTATATTTAAGGAACATTTGAGAGACTAAGGAGCAGCGGAGTTGTGGCTTTATACGCGGATTTGCATCGGCATTTAGGGGGATCGGTAGTACCGAGAATTCTCTGGCGCTACTTTCACAGACATGAGCGGGATTTAGCGGATAAATTCCCAGAATATCCCGCTTTTGAGGAATTTTACACCCGCGAACGCAATAGTTTAGATGAGTATTTAGAATTACACACCCTTGTCGAAAGTGTCCAAACCGCCCAAACTTTGCCCTATTTTATCTATCGTCTGATTCGCGGTGCTTATATCTTCGAGAATCTTGCCTATTTAGAATTGCGCTATACTCCCTACTATCGCACCGACGAATATTTGAACCAGACAGAGCGAATCGAGCAAATGCGATCAATTGTCGAGATCGTTGGTCAAGCCTCGAAAATGAGCGAATATCCGATTATTACCAGTCAAATTCTCTGTATGCACTCGCGACTTCCCTACGAAGTCAACAAAGCGATCGTTGATCTGGCCCTAGGGATGAGAGAATACGTCTGTGCGATCGATATTGCGGGGGGTGATTCGTACTACCAAACTCGACTAGAGGAATTTGCTGGTTTATACAGTTATGCTAGGGAAAACGGTTTAAATACCACCGGCCATCTTTATGAAACAAAGAACGGTTGTTATCCCCAATTACTGCCCTATCTGCAAAGAATTGGTCACGGTATTCAAATTCCCCTACAATACCCAGAATTGCTGCCGGAAGTTGCCCGTCGTCATCAATGTTTAGAAGTCTGTCCCACCACCTATTTAAAAACTGGCACCCTCGAAAGTTTATCGCAATTAAAGATAGTCTTCGATCGCTGTTTTGAAGCGGGGGTTGATATTGCTATCTGTACCGATAATGCTGGTTTACACAATGTCCGGCTGCCCTTCGAGTACGAGAATTTACTCACCCTAGATGTGATCGATTTCCGACAATTACAAGCTTGTCAAGATGCGGCTTTTCGCCATGCTTTTGCCTGGCCCTATAGTCAAAAACCCGCCTCACTTTTAACCGGTTTGTTATCAGTAGATAATCCCAAATTACCGGTTTATCAGTAACACAATTAACTATAGTTTGGGTTAAGCAAATTCTTTACCGCTCCCGAACTATAGCGTTTTTCGACTCTCCTGCATCTGGTTTGGGTAATTCTACTGAATCTTGATTAAACTTAACCCAAAGAGAGTATAAGTACAGAGAGAACCAAGACCGAACATCAGGGAACGAGCGATCGGGATATTAGTGATATAAAAAAGGGAAAATAGAAGCCGGAGGATCACAAAAGCGATCGCACAGTTAGCAGCTAGGGATGAGGAGACTCCTGTAACGTAGGCCATGAGAGCGGCGGCACTATAGATCATAAAGGTTTCAAAACCATTTTGATGGGCCCAAGTTGCTCGTTTAGCGTAGTCTGGGAGTTGGTCGAACATGGCCCGGGGAGCGGAGGTATTGTAACCCACCTTAGCTCTAGCGTAAGCCACCAGCAGAAAAGGTAGATATACAGAGACAGCGGCAGCCACGATCGAATAGAGAAGAATGGCACTGACGGAGAGATTCATCGCTGAATTTAGTCAAAATAAAATAGGGTAACTAGCTTGCGTTGATCTTCCGCTTCCGCGCAGGTTTGCAAAAGGGTTTGACTGTCGTGGAAAGCAAAACAGATTAACTGTTGACAACGATTGATAATCTCCCGATTACAGAGGCTGCTGGCTTCCCCTAGGGATAGATGGTCATTTTCGGGACATTCCACCAGATGGATAACCTGCTGAAGTTGTTCTTGGGATTCCAGGGGCTGGCGATCGAGACTTTGGGGTAAGATCACGGTTAACAGATTAGGATCTGCCCGCATTGCCCCCTTAATGACGGCGGAATTGGTTCCCGTCGCCCCGGAGGTCATAATCCGATTGCCCGCCAGCACGAGGGCATAGGCCATCATTTCGATCAATTGCTGGTGGGTGATGGGAACGTGACGGGAACCCAATAAAGCGACGCGCTTAGAACCGGTCTGCTGAATGGCGGCCAGTTCTTGAGCTAGAGTGTCTAGGGTGTTAGTGGTATCTACAGATTGACTCAAAGACTTTTACTGCAAATTCGGACTGATTAACCGTCCGTTATTGTAGCATCGAATTGTCATGATCGGAAATTTGGTCAGAAAACCCCAGCTACCCATCGAGGTGTTCTTTCTGTGGTCGTCCCCTATGATCCCTCAGAAATTGTTATCGGTGGGGAAGTGCTTCTAGATTCTACGGTAAGATAGGTGCATAGACGATATTTACCCCAGAGCCATGACCACTTCTCCTGTTCCCCAAGGGGACGATTTTAGCGATCGCCCAATCCGTCCCGTACAATATCGGGATTTGGAAGACATTGAAGCTTTAACCCTAGATGACTTCGATGAGGATATTGATCGTCGCGCCCAAAATTTCCGCACGCAGGTGCAACGGGTGCGGCCTTGGTTTGGGTTGTTTAAAATTCTCAGTTTTTTTCCCAATCCTCTGCAACACCGTTTTCATGTCTATGTGGCCGAGTCCCTGGCCAATCGGGGAGAAGAAGGGAAAATTCGCGGGGCCATCCAAGTCACTCCTTTTAATAGTAGTCGCAGCACTTGGCGGGTGGAACAGGTGCGGGTGCATCCGGGGGAGTCTTTAGGCGAACCCAAGGGCATCGGGGCGCAATTACTGCGTTATTGTCTAGAAACGGTTTGGGAAGCCCGCACCTGGGTGTTAGAGGTTAATATCAATCAAAAGGACAGTTTGGCACTTTTCCGGCAACACGGTTTTCAGCCTTTGGCAGAATTAACCTATTGGTCTTTACCGCCGCAATTATTACAGGAATTGAGCAAACAAGAGGCAGATTTACCGAATTTACTGCCTGTGAGCAATGCTGACGCTCAATTGCTTTATCAGTTAGATTGTGTGTCTATGCCGCCGCTACTGCGTCAGGTATTTGATCGCCATATCCAGGATTTTAAAATCAGTTTAGTTGATAGTTTGTTCGGTCGCTGTCAGAGTTGGTGCGGCGGTCCGCAAATTAGTCGCGGTTACGTTTTTGAACCGCAACGAAAAGCGGCGATCGGTTATTTTGAATTAATTCTATCTAATCGGGATGAGCGACCCCATCAAGCGAAATTAATTGTCCATCCCGCCTACACTTGGCTCTATCCTAAGTTATTAATCCAGATGGCCCAGATCACTCGCAAGTATCCCCCTCGCTCGCTAGAGTTGATATCTGCCGATTATCAGCACGAAAGACGGGAATATCTGGAACAATTGGGAGCGATCCGCAGTTCCCACACCCTGATGATGTCGCGCTCGGTATGGCACAAAATTCGCGAAACTAAGCCGGAAAATTCCGCCTTAGCAGAAATGCTCCAGGGTTTACAATCGGTGCCACGAACTCCCATCCCTAGTCGGATGTCTTGGTTAAAATGGCCCAATAATCCCCCCCTAGACTCCCTCGACAGTCCGGGAGAACTTCCCCCCGCTAAACCCCCCTCAGAACCCCCGGATCAGGGGCATCCAGTGTAATGGAAAGGGTCGCCGCCCTGGGCTTAGATATCGGCAAAAAACGGGTAGGAGTGGCAGGATGTGACGGTACAGGTTTAATCGCCACTGGTTTGACTACGATTATCCGTTCTTCCTTTGTTGCCGATGTAGCACAGTTTGAGGCAATTGTCAAGGAAAGAAATATTAAGATTTTGGTGGCGGGACTGCCCTATACCATGGCCGGAGAGTTAGGATTTCAGGCCAAACAGGTACAAAAATACGCCCAAAAACTAGCGATCGCCTTGGATTTACCCCTCGAATACATTGATGAGCGTTGCACGTCCCTAGAGGCGGAAGAATTCTTAAAAGCCAAAAAACAGTTTTCCTCTTGGGATAAGGGAGCGATCGATCGGGAAGCGGCGGCGATTATTTTACAACAATGGCTCGATCGCCGACGGCGAGTTAATAATTCAGGAGACGGGAGACAGGAGACAAATTAATAAATACTCTTGCCTGTTGCCTCTTGCCTTTCCTAACCGATAACTGATAACTGATAACTGATAACTGAATTTAAATAGAGACTTCGCTTAGTTCGCGAGTGAGATGATCAAAGGGTTCAGCGATCAAAGAGGTGTCGGCAATACCCGCCTCAAGAGCCATGGTTTGAATCATTTCGCTCATGATTTGGATACCGCGCACCGTCGGACCGATGGGAACACCGAGGGAATTATAGGTTTCCCGTAGTCCTTGCAGTACCCGCTCATCTAGAACATTAGTATCGGCAGCCACCAGCGCATAACTGGCATAGCGGAGATAGTAATCCATATCCCGCAGACAGGCAGAATAACGACGGGTGGTGTAGGCATTACCCCCGGCGCGGATCAATTCGGGAACTTCTTCAAATAGACGAATCGCCGCCCCACGCACGAGCGCCGCCGAATTAGCGTTAATTAGGGCGGCGGCAGCTAGACGGGCAGTTCCCGAGGCAAAATATTGTTTAAGATTATCGATCGCATCTCGATCGAGATAACGTCCGGTGACATCGTATTTTCTAATCAGGCTAGTTACCGCGTCTCGCATTATTAAGTTTCTCCCAACAGCAATAAAGGCATTTTTGAGTTTCGCTTTATTTATAATCTCACAGGGTTGAACTTCGGGGGACATCCCTAGTCTAACTCCCTTGCTTGTCTAACAATTTGTTGTTTTTTTGAGACATTTCTTTACATTTAAGGCATTGGCTGGACTTGCTCTGGGTGGGGGAATTATCCCTTATTAGTCGAGGTGGTGGACGAGGCACTCAAAATAACGAGATTATCCCGATGAATAATGGTTTCTGCGGCCATATAACCTAATAAACTGGCAATACGCTCGGAATGTTGACCTTTCACTCGATCGATCTCCTCACTACTATAGTTAACAATTCCCCTGGCCAATTCCCGGCCCTCTTGATCGCACAATTGCACCGATTCCGAGGCACTAAATTCCCCTGCCACTTTGGTGATCCCGGCCGCTAGGAGAGATTTTCCCCCCTGACAAATGGCTTGAATCGCCCCAGCATCGAGATAGATTTTACCCATGGGCATTAGTCCGTAGGCGATCCAGCGTTTGCGGGCGTTATCACTGCGTTTTTGGGCCTCAAAACGGGTTCCGATCGCCTCTCCTGCCATAATTTTTAAGATATTGCTGGGCTGCCGTCCCCTAGTAATCGCCATTTCTACCCCGGCACTGGTGGCAATCCGGGCCGCCGCCAATTTAGTGGCCATACCCCCGGTCCCCCACTGACTGCCACTACTACCGGCATCGATCGATAGTTGCGCTAATTGCGCGGGAGTAACTCGGGCAATGGCCTGTGCTTCGGGAAATAGCCGCGGATCGGCACTGTAGAGGCGATCCACATCGGTGAGGATAAATAACCAGTCAGCCTCGATTAAACTGGCCACAAGGGCTGATAAAGTGTCATTATCGCCGAATTTTAACTCATCGATCGCCACCGTATCATTTTCGTTGACAATGGCAATCACCCCTAATTCAAACAAAGCCTGAAAGGTATTATAGGCGTTGACATAACAGGTGCGTTCCATCAATTCGGGACGGGTCAGCAAAATTTGGGCGATCGGTTGACCAAGACTGGTAAAGAGGTCATCATAGATCCGCATCAGACGACCTTGACCGACGGCGGCGATCGCTTGTTTGAGGGCGATTTTTTTCGGTCTTTCCTGTATTCCCAGACGACGGCAGCCCACCCCCACGGCCCCGGAAGATACTAATACCACCCGATGACCGGCAGCGCGCAACCGGGTGAGGACTTCCACTAAAGCGGCGATCGTGGATAGGGATAATTGGCCGGTTTCATTATCGGTCAAACTGGAAGTACCGATTTTGATCACTATGGTTTGGTTCATCGTCAAGGCGCTTTTTTTGGAGGTTTTGCTAGATAGCCAAAGCTTTGATGGCAACTTTAATTAAAGTATAAAAACGGGGTTCAGTCACGTTGACTTCTCTAGCTTGTTGCCGATTTTTCCCTAATAAACCAATGCGCTGCCCTTTCTGCACGACTAAAATCTCGCCCTGTTCATTTTTGATGCGAATCTCGTTTAAATCACCCCAAAAACTACATTGATAGATTTTATCGGCGTGCATAAAAATTGCTTTTTTAATATTATCATTTTCTTGGGGTAATCGCACTCCCACTAATTCAATTTCTATGGTTGTATTACCATTCCAAGTATTTTCTTTGAGTTTATAGGCAATATCTAAACGAGTTGGTAAAGGACAATATTCGCCCCAACGCCATGCTAGGGCTTTAATTCTGGTATTATCGCTTTGAGCCAGCAATAATTTTAAATGATTTTTTCCGATAGTTTTCTGTTCCACTACTCGCACGTTAGGAGTCCAAAAAACGGGTAATTCATTGCCAATTCCCCAGGGTTGCAAACTATCAATTTGTTGAAAAAGTTCCGGGGTAATTTGTTTAAAATCAATGATAGTATCAATTTTAATTAAAGGTTTTAATTGTTCTATTTGTAAAATTTTGTGAGAAAATTGACTTAATCTTTGTTTAAATGCTAGTAAATTAGCTGTGGGTAAACTAAAACCCCCCGCCATTTTATGACCGCCAAATTTTCCTAGTAAATCTTGGCAAAATTGCAGGGCTTCAAAAACGTGAAATTCTTCAATTCCTCTGGCAGATCCGCGAATTTTATCCGTATCTTCTTCCTCGTAAGTACCAATAAAAACCGGCACTCCGTAGCGTTCCACTAAACGGGATGCCACAATACCAATTACCCCATGATGCCAATCTTTTTCCACTAAGACTAAAACTCGATCTTGTTGCCAAAGAATCGGTGTTTCTTCTACTAATTTAATCGCTTCTTCTTCAATTTTTTCGCACAATTCTTGACGAGTACGATTAATTTGTTCGCACTGCATTGCTCTTTCTAAGGCAATTCCTGCGTCATCGGTGGTTAATAATTCAATAACTATCTGGGGATCGCCAATTCTGCCAATTGCATTAATTCTCGGTCCCAATTTAAAGCCAATATCATCCGGTTGTAATTGCTTTTGTTCCTCGCTAATTCCCGCTATTTGCATCAGGGATTGAATCCCGACTAATTGGGATTTGGGTAATTTTCTTAAACCCCGTTTTAACCAGCGACGATTTACCCCGATTAATGGGGCTAAATCTGCTATAGTGCCTAGGGTAAATAATGCTAATAATGACTCGGTTAATCCCCGTAATTTACCCATTTTTTGGGCAGTTGTCACCGCTAAAATATAGGCGACTCCCACCCCCGCTAATCCCTGATAGGGAGAGTTAGGGGTTAATAATTTCGGGTTGAGAATAGCGGAGGCATTTGGTAAAATTGGCGGCAGATCGTGATGATCGGTGATAATAACTTTTAATCCTAATTCTATCGCTAGGGCGATCGGTTCGTGAGCGGAAATACCATTATCAACGGTGAGAATTAATCCGACTCCAGATTCGGCAAATTCTTCGACAATGCGCTGATTAATTCCGTATCCCTCTTTCATGCGACTGGGTATGGCATGATTTACCCTAGCGCCGAGATGTCTTAAGGCTCTTAGCAGTAAAGATGTACTGGTCATGCCATCGGCATCGTAGTCCCCACAGATAGCAATTTTATCACCAGAGGCGATCGCTTTTACTAATAAATTGACACTTTTTTCTAAGTCGGGAAATTCCCCCAGGGGAGAGGGTAAGGTATCCGCTTCAGGATCTATATAAGTTTTAGCTAATTCGGGGGTATCAATACCGCGATTAATTAAGATAGTTGCTAATAACGATGATAGTCCCATTTCCCGCGCTAACCCCGCGATTTTTTCGGGATTAGTTGCGGCAATATACCAGCGCTGGATGGGATATTTGTAGGCCATTTTTTATCAGGAGTCAGGAGTCAGGAGTCAGGAGTCAGGAGAGTTGCCTTCAGCAATTATCAGTGACTCTTAGACTGGTAGAAATATATAAACAAATGCGTCTAAACATTTCACCGAAAAACTAATGCACAGGGGGTTCGGGGGTAGAATCCCCCAAGAGTCTGAATTATAAGACAAAAAACCCAGAAAGCACAGTTTTAAAAAAAAGATTATCAGGGAATCCCAACTGAGTAGATTCACAAATAGGAGATGTACCCAGCGTAACGCACTAAAAACAAGGTTAAAAGCGAATTTGGATGGCCCCAGCAGGAGGTTGAAAGGGGAGATTACTATTATTAATTCTCAGGGGAGAACCGGGTATTACCTGCACATTTGGGGTGGTGGGTTGACTTTCGTTGGTACTCAGTAAAGTCAATTGATTAATACTAGAATTAATCGCAAATTGTTGGGTAATGACTCCCGACGGACAACAGGAAGGATCCCGAGGGAGAAATCTTCTCATATTGACGGTGATCATACCATCTTTAGCACTAAGATTATCGACAACTACTCGATCGGCTAACAGGACAGTATCGGTGTTAGTGGCAGTACCGTTATTATCGATCACTAGGGCTAAATAATGTAATTGCTGTTGCTCTCTAGTAATCACTCTTAAGACGACAATACCATCAGTCCTTTGATCATTATTATAGTCCCCCATCAAGGCTTCTCGACTGACTTGCACTCCTAAAATTTGTCCCTCATTGGATTGAAAAATACCATCGCTGACAATTACGGAACCCCGATTGGGAATGTTATAGACGGTATTTCTTAAATTATCCACGCTCAGGGGTGTAGATTGGGCAAGTAAGGGCAGAGAATTGTTTAATAATAAACTGATACCCAGGAGGATAGATTGAGGCAAAACTGCTAATTTAATCATGGTTGTCATGGATTGGGTATATTTTCTTGAGTATCGAATAACTGCACGTTATTAATGGTACAAACCATCCCCTGTTGTGCCGCTAATTTATCTCGCCATTGACTTAATTGTTGTTGACCATTACTACCATTTAACCAGTAAACTGTCAAGATGCCGATCGCTTGTTCTGGTTCACAGGAAAAGCTGAGAGTTTGATCGGGTATATCGGTATTTCCTTCACGACATTGCCAACCTTGTTTTTCAATTAATTCTTTCCAACCTTTCTCTTCTTTAGCAGCCACGGCAATGCGTTGATCTTCTTGGTTACAAACCCAATTTTTCTGCTGGGTGGGATCATTCGGTAGATCACCAAGATTGGGGGAATTTTGCTTGATTGGGGGAAGCGAGGGTACTTGAGCATGAACGGAAAAAATCGGTAGTATTAGGAAAGTACCGATGAGCATTTTTAACAGTTTCATCCTTTAAAATTGCCATATTTAGGGATTTATGCCTTTAGAATATCACGTTTTTGAGATCTAGATAAAATACTCTCTTAAGATATGTTTAAATCTTTAATTATGGTTTCGATCGCATCAAAGGAAAATTCTCTGGCTAACTGTTGTAAACCTTGGGCAAGGGTAGCATAATCGGGGGGAATTTCTGCGGTTAGGGCGATAATTTTTTCATCATCACATTCTCGCGCCGCTTGTTGCAATTGTCCAATCCAGGCGGGACTGATTAATTTTAATAGGGATTGCAGGGAATCGAGGAAAACTGGCGAATAATTGGGCTGATTTGGCTCATTATCGGCATAAATATATTTTAATCCCAAATATTCGCCCATTTTTTGCCAAATAACTTCCTCTCGGAAAGGTTTACGCACGAAATCATCACAACCGGCGGCAATAACCAAGGCGCGATCTTCTTCAAAAGCACTGGCAGTTAGGGCAATTATCACCGTTTTTCCGCGATTATCAGCCTCTAACCGCCTAATTTCCCTAGTTGCTTCGTAACCGTCTTTAACTGGCATTCTCATGTCCATCCAGATAAGATGAGGTTGCCATGCTTGCCAAATTGCGATCGCTTCTTGACCATTAGCAGCCTCTTGCACGGACAATCCTAGGGTAGTCAGGAGTTTCAGCAACAGTAAACGGCTTTCCGGTCGATCATCGACGACTAATATGCGATATTTAGGCTGATTTTCCGCTAAAGCGATAACTTTTGCCCTATTGGTTTCGGTTTTAATCTCATTTTCTCCCACCAAACCCACCTGAATATCAAAACTAAAAATACTTCCTTGACCCAGAATACTACTAACTCCGATCGCACCCCCCATCAACTCAACAAATTTTTTACTGATAGGTAAACCCAATCCCGTCCCCTGTTGGGATTTTCGTCCCGTTTCCGTTTGGTTAAAGGGTTGAAATAGCTTATAAATCTCCTCTGGGGCGATTCCTGCGCCTGTATCTTCAATTTCCCAGAGCAATCGCTGATAATCTCCTCTTTTCTCTCCTACTTTTCCCCGGAGAGTCACCCCTCCCGACTCGGTAAACTTCAATCCGTTACCCAAGAGATTGATTAACACCTGTCGCAATTTACTTTCATCAGTACATATATATTGAGGCAGATCGGAGCTGCGATCAAAAATTAAGCTTAAAGCTTTTGCTTGCGCTTGTGAGCGTAGCATTTCGGCAATATTATCTAAAAGAGCGTATAAATCGAAATTACTAGGGTTAAAAACCGTTCTTCCCGCTTCTATCTTCGACATTTCTAGAATATCGTTGATTAACTCTAATAAATGTTCCCCGCTACGATTGACAATTTCCAAATATTGCCGATATTCACTGCTGATGCTGCTATCCCGGGATATTAAGCGAGTAAAACCCAAGATAGCATTAAGAGGAGTGCGTAATTCGTGGCTCATGTTAGCTAGAAACTCACTTTTAGCTTTATTTGCTTTAACTGCCGCTTCTTTAGCCTCTTTTAATCCTTTTTCCGCTTCATATCTACTTTGTGCGATCGCAATTAATTCTCCCACCAACCGCACAAAGGTGACATCTTCCTTTGTCCATTGCTTTTCTGCACTGGCATCCAATCCCAGATAACCCACCGTTACCCCACAACTATCCCACATGGGAACGATTAAGAGACAGGGAGTAGAACTATTAGCGAGAATAGCTCTTTCAGGGATAGCAGTAGCGGGTAAATCGTCTAAAGAGTTCAGTTTAACTGGAATACCGTTTAATAATTGTTCAGAAAACCAGGGAAAGGTTTCCGTCGAGAGATTTTGTGATTGTTCCCTAATCGGGATAACTTGGGGATAGTCGGGGTGACAGTATTCATAAACCATACTCCACTGCTGACGACAGGTGGAATATTGAATAATGTAACAGCGCGCACTCTGGGTAAATTGACAGAGCAGTTCTAGGGTATGATCAATCGCCAAGTGGATATCTTGAGAAATTAGTAATCTTGTCACCCGTGAGAGCAAATTATCGCGATAGGCCTGCATTTCTAGAGCTTTTTCCCGTTTTTTAGACTCTAGTTCCTCAAAATCACTCATAATCAGTTATCAGTTATCAGTTATCAGTTATCAGTTAAAACAGTTTGGGTGTTGGGGTTGTAGAGTTTTAGGGTATTAGTTGATTTTCCCCATCACCCCATTTCCCCACTTCCCCACTTCCCGTCTCCCTAATCAAAAAACAGTAAACTTTTCCCCTATTATGTTCTATAGGAATTTTACCGAATCAATATGCTCAAATTATTAGCTTCTCTCCTTCTCTCCTGCTGTGTAGTCTTGGGTGTTTCTCTGTCACCGGCTGCTGCCATGGGAGTCTATGACCTCCCCATTTTAAGCTCTGGAGCGCCCACTTATGTGGTCGATCCCGTTTCGGCCATTAGTGCCGCTAACGAAGGAAAATTAAATAAAGATCTGAAAAACCTCGCCGAAAAAACCGGACAAGAAGTGAGAATGGTGGTAGTCCGACGCTTGGATTACGGTCAAAAAATTGACAATTTAGCCGATGATATCCTGAGAGAATGGTATTCTAACTCCGAAGGTCGTGCCAATCAAACTATCATCGTCCTTGATACTTTAACCAATAAAACTGCTATTCGGGTTGGGGAGGAAGCAAAACCCCTATTAACCGATGCTATTGCTGATAGTATCCTCTCGGAAACTATGGCAGTTCCCCTCAAAGATGGGGGAAAATATAATCAAGCTTTACTCGATGCTAGTCGTCGTCTAACGGCGGTACTTTCTGGAGAAGCGGATCCCGGACCGCCGGAAGTAGCGACAATTAATATCGAAAGTACCTTTACTACCGCAGAAGAAACTGACGATAAAAATGCCACAATTTGGGTGATAGTTTTACTGGTTTTAGCCACAGTAATTCCCATGGTTACCTATTTTTGGTACGCTGGTTTTGGTCGCTAAATTAAATTAATGATCTGGGACTGATACAGCTAAAATACTCTCAGAGATAGCTCAATCCTTAGCCTGTATGAGCAAGATGAAGTAACTTCTAGTAGTAGATTTTAGTTGTGTCAGTTCACCCCATTTGCTTAACATTAATAACTAATGCCTAAAATGGTAAATAAATTACAATCCTATTATCGAGAGGAGGAAGGAGCTTACTTAATTGAAATTAAACTTAATCAGTTACAGCAAGTCTTTAATTCTCTCGATCCTTCGCCATTTTTAGATAGAGATTTAGATGATAACGCCGAAAATTATATTATTAACTCTGTGGATGAATTTCCCCTCAATACCCCCCTTAAATTAGTCTTTTATCTCCCCAGTACAGAACAAAACACCGCCCGAAATCTGTTACCCTCAGCTTTACATAATTATTTTGACTATCGCCAACAGGGAGAACAAAGAAAATTACGCACAATTTGGCGACAGGGACGCATATCTTTAATAATTGGTCTCTCCTTTCTTTTTGTTTGTTTGAGTCTCAGCGAATTAATTGGTCGTTTTGGCACCGATACATTTATTCACTTCTTAGAAGAAGGATTATTAATTAGTGGTTGGGTGGCCCTCTGGCGACCTTTAGAAATTTTTCTTTACGAATGGTGGCCCGTCAGTTATCAACAAAAGATTTTTGCTAAACTAGCCTACATCCCCATTGAAATCCGTCCATTAGAGGAACCATCCACCCCAGACTCTTTTCGATAGCTCTAATCCTGCCGATGGCTTGTCTTCAAAGTTACAAAGCTTTTAGTTGAGGCGGTTTATAATAAAAGTAACTATGTACAAAGCTTATCGGTTTTCAGCTTGGCTATTACTTTATCCTCAAACTTTGGCTCTTCTAGGTTCTGTGTGATAAGTTTAACTCACATAGGATCGATCTTTGTGTCCTTTGTGTCTTTGTGGTTCGTTCCACCCCCTCGCTAGGAGGAATGTATCTTAGAATACATTTTACCCACCAAACCTGGGAGAGCCAAACTTTTAACTAAGTGGTCGGGCCTAAATTTTTTCAGTCTGGCGATTATTGGCGTTTCATCTCTACCAATCCTGACAAAATTTCATCTAGATAGGAGGACTAATGTTAATCCATGTTGGTTATGAATTTGGCTTTGATGCCCCTTTACCCCTAGTCATGTTGTTAAAACTTTATCTACACCCCTCAATTTTAGATCAAGTTAGACAATCGGAGAAGTTGCAGGTGCAACCAGCAACAAAAATAGAAGAATTTTTAGATAGCTTCGGTAATCGAACCAGTCGTCTAATTTTACCTGCTGGCCAGATTCGCATTCACAATGAAGCAGTTATCGAGAATGAATGGAAACCCGATATAGTTAATGGGAATGCCCAAGAAATTCCCTTAACAGAGTTACCAACCCAAGTTTTTCCCTACCTAATGAGTAGCCGTTATTGTGAAGTGGATTTGCTTTCGGAAATTGCCTGGGAACTTTTCGGACAAACTCCTCCCGGTTGGGCAAGGGTACAAGCGGTTTGTGATTGGGTTCATAGTCACATTCGTTTTGGTTACGAATACGCACGGGTGACAAAAACCGCCTATGATGTCTATCGGGAAAGAAAGGGGGTTTGTCGCGATTTTAACCATCTAGCTTTGACTTTTTGCCGTTGCCTAAATATTCCTGCTCGTTATGCCTCTGGCTATCTCGGAGATATCGGTATTTCTCCCCAACCTCTACCGATGGATTTTAGTGCTTGGTTTGAAGTCTATTTAGACCATCAATGGTACACTTTTGATGCTCGTCATAACACCCCCAGAATCGGGCGAATTTTAATGACTCGCGGCTTAGATGCCGTCGATGCTGCCCTAACAACTTCTTTTGGTCAAGTAAATTTAACAAAATTTAAGGTATGGACGAGCGATGTTTCTCAACTCTATGCTTAATCAGAGTAGGCTGCCCGCGCATCTAAATTTTGTTGAAATGAGGCGAGAGGCAACAGTAATAACACCCTACACCCCACCAACAAGCTTTTTGCCGCAAACCCCAGATAAAAATTACTTTTCTACCTTAACCCGTTGAGTAACGATAACAATCCCATCTCCTTGAATTAAAATCGCCGATAACCAACGATTTTCTGGTGTTGCCGGCGCTTTTACCCGTTTAAATAAACCGCCGGACTGTAATAATTCCAATTCTAGGGGATTTGTATTAATATAGCGCTCAATATCTACTTTCTCATCGATCGCCGCTCCAGCCAATAAATCATCCCCTAAAGGTTCGCGAACAATCACATCAAAATCAAATTCTTCACCCACTTTCACCCTTTCGGGAATTCTCACTTGAATACTGGGGGGATTTTTGCCAGTATTTAACTCAACTCTCTCGCTTAAAATCTCCTGATAAACCAGTTTATTACCCTGAAATTGTTGACGAGAACGAATCGTGGCATTCATTCCCACCACTCGTCCCTGCACCTTTCCCGTCCCAGTAATTTTAGTAATTGTATTGGCCGTTAACTTGTCCCCGGAACGACTCCAAGATTCGAGAGTCGTGGTGTATTGTAGATTGTTATAACGTTCCCAAAAATGAGTTAAAGCTTTTTGAGTTTTTTCGTAGGTCAAACCATCGGAATTAGTAAATTTCGGACTATAAAACTCCATCAATTGCTTGAGATCCCGCTCATTAGCGGCCGTTTCGATTTTGGAGATAAGGGTTTTTAAATTAGCCGGAGCAGTTTCTGGCTTTTCGGCCCGCAGACTGGTGGCAAGGGTCAAAGTTAACCCCAAACCTAACAGCAACGATAGGGAAAAATTGAGGGATTGACGAAAAAATTTATTGGGAATCGTGTTCAAGTTACGCATTAGTGATAGTTTGTGTAAGGATCGATAACTATGGTAGATTATTTCATTCTAGGACTGAATTTACCCTCTCTCGAATTATGGCACGCACTCCAACCCGTCTCCTGATTGCCGCTAGTGGTACTGGTGGTCATTTATTTCCCGCCTTGGCTGTGGCCGAGCGTTTGCCGGATTACGAGATTGAATGGTTAGGAGTTCCAGACCGTCTGGAACAGTCCTTAGTTCCAAAAACCTATCCCCTGCACAGCATCCCGATTGAGGGATTTCAAACCCGTTTCGGGTTAAAAACTCTCAAGATTCTGTTCGGTCAACTGCGGGCCATTTGGCAAGTGCGTAATTTAATCAAAAAACGTCAGATAGCGGCAGTTTTTACCACCGGGGGTTATATTGCAGGCCCGACCATTTTAGCGGCTCGTTTAGCCAATATTCCCGTCATCCTACACGAATCTAACTACATACCGGGCAAAGTCACGAAAGTTCTCGGTCGCTGGTGCGATACGGTTGCCCTCGGTTTTCAGGGAACCGCCAGCTATTTACCCGGCACTCGCACCACTTGGGTTAGTACGCCTGTACGAGAGCAGTTTCTCATTCCCCAGTCCCTAGATTTACCGATTCCAGAGGATGCTTTTTTAATTGTCGTTGCCGGTGGTTCTCAAGGGGCCGTGGCTCTTAATCAAATTGTCCGACAAAGCGCTCCCCAATGGTTAGAAAAAGGTATTTATATCGTGCATCTCACGGGAGAAAACGACCCCGAAGCGGATAGTTTGCGCCATTCTAACTATTTTTCCCGGCCTTTTTACGACAATATGGCGGGATTATGGCAAAGAGCTAATCTGGCTATCAGTCGCTCCGGTGCCGGCACTTTAACGGAATTAGCGATCACTTGTACGCCTTCGATTTTAATTCCCTATCCTTTTGCTGCCGAAGACCATCAGTTCTATAATGCCAAAGTTTTCGCCGAAGCTCAAGCCGCTTATCTTTACCGTCAAAATGAGTTAACTGCTCAGTTTTTAAGCGAATTAGTCCTCGATTTATGGTCTAATCCCGAAAAATTGGCCGCCATGGCTCAACAAGCTTCTCATCTAGCTATTAGTGATAGTGCCGATTTATTAGCCGATTTGTTGAGAAGAAAGAGTCAAAAAGATAGTTTTTGAAACAAATCGGCCACGGGAAAAGTGAACCCCGGAACCACATCTTCCCCCTCCAGAAAATCTCCTGATGTTAATAATCCCTGCGGTTCGTACCCGCAACGATAAACTAAAACATAGTGTTGACCTGGACTGATAACCCAGAGCAAACGAGTCCCATTGGCAAAATATTCGGCAATTTTGTCCTCGATTTCTGCCACTGTATTCCCTGGAGAGAGAATTTCTACCACTAAATCGGGCCCACCTTCTAAAAAACCCGTCGGCAATTCTTCCAATCCTTGCAGACGTTCCTTGGCAAAAAAGGCTATATCAGGAGAACGTTTATTGCCATTTTTCATAGTAAAAGCAGTGCTGGAGTCCAATAATACCCCTAGTTTTCGAGATGTTACTAAAGCGAATAAAGCAGCACTTAAAATAATGGCAATATAACCGTGTAAAGCCCCAGAATTCCCCATATTAGTTAACTCTCCCTTGACTAATTCGTAACAATTGCCATCGTCAGGTAACGCCATAAACTCTGCATCAGTCCATACTTTTGTCTCTGGAGTTTTAATCACAGTATTTTCTCGAATAGACATAATTTATCCTCGGTAAATATTCACAAGTAAAACCCTTAAAGAATTTCCTGTAACATCCGATTGGCCTGGGAAGCGTAACCACCACCAAATAAATTAAAGTGGTTGAGAATATGGTAGAGATTGTAAAGAGTTTTGCGCTTTTGATAACCAGCATTGAGGGGGAAAACATCGTTATAACCCCGATAAAAAGCCGCCGGAAAACCGCCAAAAAGTTCCGTCATGGCTAAATCTACCTCCCGGTCTCCCCAATAGGTGGCAGGGTCTAAAATTACTGGTTCCCCATCGACGGTAATTGCCGCATTTCCCGACCACAAATCACCGTGGACGAGGGAGGGATGGGGTTGATGCTGACTCAAAATCTCGCTAATAGCGGGAATAACTTGATCCTCGTCGGGAAAATTGCCGCCGCGCTCCTTTGCAAGTCTTAATTGATAGCCAATACGCTGATGAGCGAAAAAATCCGCCCAATTGTTACTAACGGTATTAATCTGGGGAGTAGAACCAATGGTATTATTACACTGCCAACCAAAGCGATCAGACAGGGAAACTTGATGTAAACGAGCTAAATTTTGCCCCATTTTTTCCCAGCTTTGACTATTGCCACCGCCGAATTCTAGCCACTCTAGCACTAAATAACTAGATTTCTCGGCAATTCCCCAACAAATTGGCTCTGGAACCCTGATAGTCTTGGTGGCGTGAATTTGCTTTAATCCTAAAGCTTCGGCGGCAAACATGGCCTCTTGGTTCGCTTGGTTAATCTTAACGAAATAAATTAAACCATTGCCACTGACGGCATAACCCTGATTGATACAGCCACCACTAACGGGACGACTTTTCTCGATTTCAAAAGGTTTTTCCGTGGTTTGGGCAATATGTCGAGCAATTTGAGTCCACATAGGTTATCAGTTATCAGTTATCAGTTATCAGTTATCAGATGTAAGTTTTAAGTTATCAGTTATCAGTTATCAGATGTAAGTTTTAAGTTAATTAGTTATTTAGTTATCAGATGTAAGTTAATTAGTTATTTAGTTATTTATTTATAGCGTTTCCTAAGCTAGTGAGGTACACATATTTTTCTTCCCTTTTGACTTTTGCCTCTTGCCTTTTGCCTAAAACCCATAACTTTTGTACCTCAGCAGACTGAAAAACGCTATATCTTCATCTTTATCCCTGATTACTGATTACTGTTCACTGATTACTGATTACTGTTCACTGATTACTGAATTGGTCTCACCACCACCACACCGTAAGCGTGGGGATTTAAATATTCTTGACAGGCATTTTGAATATCCTCTAAAGTGAGGGCTTCAATGTGTTGGGGATAACAAAAAGCTGGTTGTAAATCACCGATCTGAGTATGATAATAACCGTAAAGGTTAGCCCGATCGCTCGGTCTTTCATTGCTAAAAATAAACCGATTGGCCACTTGGGTTTTAACTCGTTCCAGTTCAGAAGCTGTCACAGCTTCCTGTTGAATTTGTTCAATCTGTGCTACGACCTCCCTCTCCACCTGCTCGATATTTTCCGAGGCTAATTGGGCCGAAATGGAAAACACTCCTTGTACTGCTTGGGACATATTACTGGCAGTTATTTGGGAAACTAAGGCCTTTTCTTGGCGCAGAGATTGAAATAATCGCGATACCTTGCCCTGACCGAGAATAGCCGCTAAAACATCGAGAGGATAGGTTTTTTCTAAGTCTCTCAACCCCGGCACTTTCCAAAATAGGATTAAGCGGGCCTGCTGCAAATTTTCATCCTCGTATTCTTGACGGATAATCTCGTTAAAGGGAGCTTCGGGCTGTAGATTAGCGATAGGATGGGAAATAAGCCCATAATTGCCCTTACTGCCTAAAGTATCTAGAGAATCGCTCACAATAGCCATTAAATCATCTACAGGCAAATTACCTACCACCGCCACCGTCATCCATTCGGGACGATACCAAGTCCGATGAAAATCGCGCATTTGTTGAGGAGTGAGATTTTCAATCACTGCCATCGGACCCAACACCGGACGACGATAGGGTAAAACTTGAAAACAAGTCTCCATGGTGCGATAAAAAGTGCGACGACGGGGATTATCCTGAGAACGACGAATTTCTTCTAAAATAACCTGTCTTTCCCGCTCAAAAGCTTCATCGGGAATTAAAGCTTCTAAAACCACTTCTAGCTGCAGCGGGGCCAGATGGGCGAAGTCCTGCGGGGCAGTGGTAATGTAATAATGGGTGTATTCTTGGCTAGTAGCGGCATTAGTCACCGCTCCTCTCGATTCGATCGCCCGTTCAAATTCACCACTGTCTAAGTTACGGGTTCCCTTAAAAACCATGTGTTCAAGAAAATGAGCCATCCCATTGATCTGATCCGATTCTAAGGCCGAGCCGACCTGCAGCCAGACATTGAGATTAACCGCTTCTACCGGTTGACTTTCGGCAATAATCGTTAAACCATTGGCAAGACGGTGCAGAATCGGAGTGTTAAGCGTTGCAGGTTTCCCTAGGATAGCCGTCATTCTTTATTAGTCCTCGGTAATCACTCTGGCAAAAATTGTCACTTTTCCCTATTGTAGTCCCAGACTTTCACAGAGCCAACAAGATCAGGTGTTGGGTGTTAGGAGTTAGGAGTCAGTATTCAGGAGACAGTATTCAGGAGACAGGAGACAGTATTCAGGAGACAGGAGACAGGAGATTATTTTTATTTATTCTTTCCACACCCCACACCCCACACCCCACACCCCACACCCCACACCCCACTTCCCACTTCCCCTCTTGCCTCTGAGAAAAAAAAATGCTACGATAAAACTAAATCGGGCTTCTACGTTGGTGACTGCCTTTCAAGTTTTTTGATCTATGCTTGATTGTGATAAGGGAGCAAGTAACCAATCCGTGTGGTAGTAAACCGAGCTTGTACTCGGAAACAGAAACGCGGAATATAAGTTCCCACCTGGTTAACCCAGGTCATAAACTTAGGTAAAACGGCGTAGCGGTCTTTTCAAGTTTTTCGAGCATATATAGGCCAAATTATGGGGAGATTTCCTGTACTTCCTTAGTTTTGCCCTCTTGGTTGGTCAAAAAAGCCAGTATCTATATTTTTTTCTAGGGTAAAGACTGCTATTTTCGGTAACGCTTGTCACCGCTAAATTGTGACAATCCGGACTACACTAGGGAGAAATTTATGAATTATTGTTAAGCAATGACTGAAAAACAGCCAAGAGTTGTTATCATAGGCGGCGGATTTGCGGGTTTATACACGGCCAAAGCCCTAAAAAACGCCCCCGTTCATGTTACCCTCATCGATAAGCGAAATTTCCATCTTTTTCAGCCCCTCCTCTATCAAGTCGCTACTGGGGCGCTATCTCCGGCCGATATCTCCTCACCTTTGCGCTTAATCCTACGGGGTCATGACAATACAGATATTCTCCTCGATCATGCCATAGATATAGAGCCAGTCAAGGGAGAAGTGATCTTGGAAGATCACCCACCGATCGCCTACGATCAATTAGTTATTGCCACGGGAGTCAGTCATCACTATTTTGGCAATGATCAATGGCAGCCCTACGCTCCAGGGTTAAAAACCATTGAAGATGCAGTAGAAATGCGTCGTCGCATCTATCTCGCTTTCGAGAAGGCCGAGAAAGAAATCGATGCCGAAAAGCGGCAAGCTTTATTAACTTTTGTTATTGTCGGTGGCGGACCGACGGGGGTAGAATTAGCAGGAGCGATCGCTGAAATTGCCCACGGTGCGCTTAGGTCTGATTTTCACCAGATTAACCCCACAGAAGCGAAAATTTTGCTCTTAGAAGGGATGGATCGAGTATTACCCCCATATTCACCCGATTTATCCGCTAAAGCTGCCGCTTCTCTCACAAAATTAGGGGTGACAGTGCAAACTAACAGCATCGTTACCAATATTGTTGAAGGTTGTGTCAGCGTCCGTCAGGGAGAAAAGACGACAGAAATCGCTGCCGAGACAATTTTATGGGCAGCAGGGGTAAAAGCATCGAGAATGGGGCGAATTTTGGCCGAAAGAACCGGGGTAAATCTTGATCGCGTCGGCCGGGTAATCGTCGAACCCGATTTAAGTATCGCCGGTTATGGCAATATTTTTGTGATCGGGGATCTGGCTAATTTTGCCCATCAGGGAGATAAACCTTTACCTGGAATTGCCCCCGTGGCCATGCAGGAGGGCGAATATCTGGCGAATTTATTAATTTCTCGCCTAAAAGGGCAAAGTATTAAACCTTTTCATTATATAGATCGAGGTAGTCTGGCAGTGATCGGCCAAAATGCGGCCGTGGTTGATTTGGGATTTGTCAAGTTTTCCGGGTTTATCGCTTGGTTAGTCTGGGTTTGGGCCCATATTTACTATCTGATCGAATTTGATAATAAATTAGTGGTGATGGTGCAATGGGGTTGGAATTATTTTACCCGCGGTCGTGGCGCTCGTTTGATTACGGGAGAGGGGCAGAATTTAGCCTCGGGACAACTGCCGCAAAATAACGGCCAAAATAATAATAATCTGGCCGTTTCTAGCCAGACGGAAACTCTCTCTCCACCGATCGTGAAAGTGTGAAAAAATAGCCGTGATTATCTAGTTATCAGTTAGCCGGTAAAAACAATCGATCATGAAAATAGAACGTCCTAACAGTCTAGAAATTACCCCAGAGGAAAGCCAAGAATTAGAATATTTACGAGTTACAATTGAACGAGCGATCAAAGATGGTGTGATCACAAGAATAGAATTTGAATCGATTAAAACAATCATGTTTTCTAATAAGAAAAATAATCCCGACCAAATCCTCCGGCAAGTGACACTCTATCGCCATTTAGTCGTTGAAAAAATGAATAATGGCGAACTAATTTTTGAATCTCCTCAATAGGGCGAAATTCCTTTTTTAGCTATTTAGTACAAATGCTCAAACTTTCTTTCCCTTCTTCCCACTCCCCACTATCCTATACCTTTTAAACGGGATTTAGTAAGTAGCTAGACACAATTAATTAGGGCTTGCGGCAAAAAGTACGGGCGAAGCATTCGGATAGAAAATCTACGATTTCACCGATAGGTTATTGCCCGAATGCTTCGCCCCTACAGGACTCGGGCTGATGAAGACGCAAGGTTTTTAACGACGATTCTCTCAAAATCTTGCACCTGTTTCGCGAGAAAAGCCATAAAACTCTTACGTTGCCTACATTTCACATTTATTCAGCAAGCCCTAATTATACATATCTAAACACCTCTTGCCTTTTGCCTCCGGCCTTTATTAGCCTATTCTTTTTTGTCGCTACCCGGAAAAGCTCGACCTTGAATATTTTCTAAAGCTGAAACTGCCGCCCTGGAACCGGCGATAATATCCCGTTCTTCTCCCCCTAAATATAAGCGGCCAAAACTGCCCACGGAAGTAACGTGTAGGATATTAATTAAAGCAGCTTTTTCGGCCTGATTAGCAGCGAGGGAAGCGTAGGCGGCTGGTTGCACTTCTAAAACGTATAAAGTCTGTCCTGCCATTAACATCATACCCCGAGAACTACGGTTAATTAATTGGGCTTGGTAAGCGTCAATGTTGCGAATAATTTGGCTAGAGACAATTTGCGGTTTCAGACAATCGCGCTGACTAACGCCTAAATACTGCAAAATTGCCTGGCCGGCCGCCCTGACCTCTCCCTGACTGCTAGAATGGAGTTCTAAGAGTCCGTAGAGTCGTTCTACGAATAGAACCCCCGGACGAACCACGGCGGATTTGAGGGCAATATCGGTGATGCGATTAATCTCGATGCCGGGGGAAATTTCAATCCAGAGGGAAGCATCCCCGGGTAAGGGTAAAAATCCTTGGGCGACTGTACCGATGTAAGCGGCGTGTTGAAGTTGTAAATTGTCAAGATAAACGTAACTGCGAAGTTCTACACCCAAGCTGATTTCTCCCTCTTTCTGTCCTCTAGCCAATCCCCATTCCAACCCGGGAGCGATGATTAATCTATCCTTAATTAGGGTTTAGGCATTATCATCTTTCACTATAGTATAGAATTGGTGGCCTTTAAATTTGCCTGATAGAAAGGGTAAAAAACTATAATTATGGGTACAAACTAAGGGAAAAACCAGCATGACGATTCTTTTAGGGGGAGATATCGGGGGAACTAAAACAATCCTGCGTTTAGTGGATTGCCAAAACTCACCGGATAGTCCCCAACCCCTGCTAACTACTCTCGATCAAGAAATTTATCCTAGTGAACAATACCCCGATCTGGTGCCGATCGTCTGGCAGTTTTTGGCCCGACAGGCTACTATTCCCCCAGTGGCAAAAGCTTGTTTCGGTATTGCAGGTCCGGTGGTTAACAATAGTTCCGAATTGACTAATTTAAGTTGGTCTCTAACTGGCGATCGCCTAAGCCGAGAGTTGCAGATTGAGCGAGTAAAATTAATTAATGATTTTGCGGCGATCGGTTATGGGGTGTTAGGATTAGCCCCAGAGGAGCTGCACAATCTACAGTCGGCCCCAGCAGTACCAGAGGCCCCGATTGCGGTTATCGGTGCGGGAACGGGGTTAGGAGAGGGTTTTTTGATTCCTATCTCGAAGGGTAAATATCGGGTCTTTGCTACTGAGGGATCCCACGCTGATTTTGCCCCTCGATCGAGTTTAGAATATCAACTATTAAATTATCTCTTGGAACTCTATAATATCGAGCGAATTTCGGTGGAGCGAGTGGTTTCTGGCCCTGGAATCACTTCTATCTATCGATTTCTCCACGATAGTAACTATAGTCAGTCGTCGCCGGCCATGGCGGAAATTTACCGCACTTGGTTAGCAGAAATGGATAAACCGCAAAAAAACGTGGATTTAGCGGCTGAAATCGCCAGTTTTGCCCAAGATAACTCGGATCATCTCTGTTATCAAACCATGAAAATCTTTGTCGAGGCCTACGGTGCGGAAGCGGGCAATTTAGCCCTGAAGTTGCTTCCCTACGGAGGATTATACATCGCGGGAGGGATTGCGGCCAAAAATCTTCCCCTAATGACCGAGGGTAGCTTTATGAAGGCTTTTCGGGCTAAAGGTCGGATGAGGGAGCTATTAAGCAATATTCCCGTCCATATCGTTCTTAATGCTCAAGTGGGACTGATGGGGGCGGTTTACTGTGCTAGTCAGCTATGAGGGAGGGTTTAGTGGAGATGGCTAGGGATTATTTTCAGGTGGTGATTCGGTAGTAGTGATGGAGGCTTAATCCTTTCCTTTGCTGTGCATTATAACTCTTGCAAATTAATTATATGTTATGATGGTAGGCTAACTAATTTTTTGGGAAAATTAGCCAGTTAGTGCATTTTTTCTGAATGAAAACCTGAAGTTTTACTTTTAACTCAAAACTCTTTATATATGCTTTAATTTGGTTATCAAAACCTCTTTATTTAAGCTGCAGAAACCATCTCAATTTTTATTATTGAGAATAAATTATCCTTGACTGGATTAATGTTTGGCAACTTTTAAGAAGTTGCTATAACTATTCCTAACTCATAGTTATAAATAGTCGTCAAAAAGTTAATTTTTAAACTATATCTTCGACGACAATTCCGATATTTACGCGATAATATTTTCAAGATTTTGAGTTTCCTATTTATAGGTTAAATGATAATCCTTTCTTTGGCTAAAGCATTGTTATACTCCTTTTATAACTCTGTTAATTTTCTATTTTTCGGTTTCTTTTTCGGTGTATAACTATTACTATGTTATGCATCTATTCCCTGATAATCATTGTCTTCTCTGCTGGGAGTTAAAGGATGAAACCGAACTCGACTTTTTTAAAATAAACTAAAATCGTGACCTCTAGCTTTCCCACAACAGACACAGATAATTTCCTCGGTATTTTTATCAGCTACTAATTGAGATTTTAAAGTATGATAACTTCTTTTACCACCAAAAAAATTTTTCTGTTTCTTTTTGGGGCGTTCCCTGGGAGTTTCCGTTACATCCATTACCGTTATGACCGGTATCTCTGCTTGATTTAGTAGAGCTTTTTTTCCTTTTAAACGGAAGTTTCCCGATTGTAAAAGCATTTTTTCCGTCTTATTTACAATCCTAACTTTATACCAAATAGGAACTGGAGATACTGCCTAGGTCGGGGATGTAAGACCAAAAACTGGGTGTAAGTCGGTTTTGAGGCAATCCCCCGTGACATAGGAAGTAGTTCACCTTGACTGGAATGTATAACACCCATTTCCTCCTACAGATACCTAGAGAGCGTTTCTGCTCAAATCGACGATCGACTCCTCCCTGACCATTAAGATAACTGTTATCAGTAATTATGGGAAAATAAATCTCCATACCTTATTTCCTCGTGGCACAATAGAGACAAAGTATAAAAAACTTAACAATAAGGAGGGGTTCGATGGTTGCTACACCAGTCAAAACAAAACGTCTCACTGTGCAGGTGGCCGATCTCACCGCAGACACCACCGCTATTCGTTCCCTCGATTGGGATCGCGATCGCTTCGATATTGAATTCGGATTACAAAACGGTACGACTTATAACTCCTATCTGATTCGTGGGGAAAAAATCGCCCTTGTGGATACCTCTCACGAAAAATTCCGTCAACTATATTTTGATAGTCTCAACGGATTAATTAACCCCCAAGAAATCGATTATTTAATTATCAGTCATACTGAACCTGATCACAGTGGTTTAGTCAAAGATCTGCTACAACTCGCTCCCAATATTACCGTCGTTGGGTCGAAGGTAGCAATTCAGTTTTTAGAGAATTTAGTTCATCATCCCTTTCAACGTCAACTGGTCAAAAATGGCGATCAGTTAGACCTAGGCAATGGTCACATTCTCGAATTTGTTAACGCTCCTAATTTACACTGGCCCGATACTATCTTTACCTACGATCACGGTTCGGGAATTTTATTTACCTGTGATGCTTTTGGAATGCACTATTGTTCCGATGATCTTTACGATGAGCAATTAAGTGCTATTGAACCAGATTATCGCTTCTATTATGAATGTTTAATGGCTCCTAATGCTCGCTCGGTACTAGCGGCGATGAAACGGATGGAACCCCTAGGTAATATTAATCTCGTGGCTAATGGTCATGGACCAGTATTAAAACATAATGTTACTGAATTATTGACCCGTTATCGTGATTGGAGTCAAGCACAAACTAAGGCAGAAAAAACCGTCGCTGTTTTCTACATTGCCGACTATGGTTATAGCGATCGCCTCTGTCAATCGATTGCCAAAGGTATTACTAAAACTGGTTTGGCTGTAGAAACTTTAGACCTGAAATCCGCCGATCCCCAGGAGGTAAAAGAATTAGCTTCTTCTGCGGTGGGAATCGTCATCGGTACTCCCCCGGTTTCTGGTATTAATGCCCAAGAAATTACGGGAAATCTAGGCACAATTCTCGCCTCGGTTAACCCCAAACAATACCTCGGAATGTTTGAATCTAAAGGGGATGATGATGAATCAATTTTACCTCTATTTAATAAGTTTCGTGAAGTTGGTTTAACCAAAGCTTTTGATCCCATTCGTAGCGCAGAAACTCCTAACGAGAGTCTCTATCAACGCTGTGAAGAAGCGGGTACAGACATGGGACAAATATTAACCCAAGAGGTAAAAGTTAAACAAAGAAAATCCCTCGATACTGACCTTGATAAAGCCATCGGACGGATTAGCGGTGGTTTATATATTATTACCACCAAGAAAGGAGATAGAAGCGGTGCAATGGTTGCTTCTTGGGTGACGCAAGCAAGTTTTGATCCTCCCGGTTTTACTGTTGCTGTGGCCAAAGATCGGGCGATCGAGTCTTTAATGCAAGTGGGGGATCAATTCATTTTAAATATTCTGGAAGAAGGCAATTATCAAACCCTGATGAAACACTTTTTAAAACGTTTCGGACCTGGGGAAGATCGTTTTGCAGGAGTCAATACTCACACCGCTAATAATGGTTCCCCAATTTTAGCCGATGCTCTCGCTTATTTAGAATGTGAGGTCGCTAGTCGCATGGAATGTGCTGACCACTTGATTGTTTACAATAAAGTCACCGATGGTCGCGTTTCTAAACCTGATAGTTTAACGGCTGTTCACCATCGCAAAGTCGGTAATTATTATTAGGATTCTTGCTTGATTTGACTGGTTGAGAAAATACAGATCAAGATGCTTGATCTCAGCTTTTGAGATTGTTTAACCTCTCAACCAGTTAGTCATACTAAATCCGTTGATTATAGGCTACATATCAGGATAGGCAATAGGCAAAAGAAGTACAAGGGCATCCGAGGGGGTCAACGAGAGAATAAGGATTTTAGCGATTGTCTTACCCCCTCAGATGCTTATAGATTGTCACAACAATATAAATTTATCTTATGGTAATACTCAAAGAAAAGGTTTTTCTCCGCGCCACTACCTTGTACTAAATCTGGTTATTAAAAACTGATTATTTATTCCCCCTTTTGCCTCTTGCCTCTCCTCATAACTAGCCTGTACTCAACGGATTTAGTATTAGTCCTAATTTTTCGGTGAACGGTCAATTCTTTAATGGCATTGGCAGAATGAGTTGAGTTACACTGTTTACAGTGTAATTAAAAGTTAAAAAAATTGATGTCCCAAGTTGTTAGCACCAGACTGCCCGACCACACAGCAGAAAGACTGAAAAGGTTAGCCCGCCGATTAGGAAAAACCCCCAGCGAAACCAGCGCGATTTTAATCGAGGAATCCCTCCGAGAAAGCGAGTTCCCCTATATTGAATTTCGCCATTCTCCTTTGGGGCGGCAGCCCTACCTAAAAAACTCCAGTTTGGCTCTGTGGGAAGTAATTCAAATCGCTCAAAGCTACGGACTAGATGAAGAAAAAACGGCGGCACATTTTCATCGACCCCTGGAATGGGTACGCTCTGCCCTGCTCTATGCCGAAGCCTATCGGTCCGAAGTCCAAACTGCGATTTCCGATGCTCAAGCGATGAATGAAACGACGATAAAGCGGCTCTTACCGCAATTGGAAACAATGACGGTTTCTGCTGATTTGAGCGGGGAATAGCTAAAATGCTATCTTTTTTATTGGATGAACATATTTCTCCGACGGTTGCCGAACAAATTAGTTATAAACGTCCAGAAATCTCGATTTTTCCCCTAATAACTTGGCAAAAAGGTAGATATTTGGGCTATTCGGATGAAATCGTCTTAAAAGCGGCGGCTGAAGCCCGATTAACTCTAGTAACCTACGACCAGAACAGTATTACCCCGGTTTTGTGGGAATGGGGAGAAGCTTGGAAAAGTCATAGCGGCGTTATTTTTATCGATTATGAGTCTATTCCCCCTAGCAATTTCGGTCTTTTGATCCGTTCGCTTTTAGCCTTGTGGGAACTGCAAGGAAAGCAGGATTGGACTAACCGACTTGTTTATTTGAAGCCAAAAGTCTAATTCTTTTGGACAGATTGCGATCTGATGTGTTATATTAGTCAAAGGTGTGGCAGAAATGACTACAATTATCCATCGCGAAAAGACCTGATTTTTGTCTACGCATGGAGACGTAGTAATGAAAATCACCAAAATCGCCGCCATTAAGGTTTCCGCGTTAGTTGTCTGTAATGTAGTCTCGGTAGTTGCACCGCACGATGCGATCGCACCTGCGCTAAACGTTCTGGTCTGGGGATCGATCGAAATCTGCATAAACAACAGAAAGCCAAAAGATGAAAAATATCTACGGTTTCACCGATAGGTTATTGTCCGAATGCTTCGCCCCTACAGGACGCGGGCCGATGAAGACGCAAGGTTTTGAACGACGATTCTCTCAAAATCTTGCACCTGTGAGAGCAAAATAGAACCCTAAAACCCTTACCTCGTCTATATTTCACATTTATTCAGCAAGCCCTAAGTAATCAATATCCCCTAGTTTAACTAAAAACTAGGGGAACCTATTTTTTATAGGGAGTTTGCTAATTTTTCGAGATGATGCTCTAAAGGGATATAATCATTTTCCGTCCATCCACATAGGGTTTCCAATGCAGAAATAAATTTACCTTTAATCTCGTTTCTATAAACCTCATCTACCTTATTGGGGAGATTGCTATCGTTTTGATTTAGATCGATTAACTTTTTGGGATCGGTGAGATAAAGAATCACTTCTTCTTTTTTTACTCCCCGTAAATTGTGCATTAGTTGGTTACGGCGATCGAATTCATGCTCTCTTTTTTCTGTGGATGACCAAATTAATAATTGCCAATAATCATTATCTACAGTTTTCGTAAATTCTTTGAGTAAAGGAAAAAGTTTATGAGAATTCTGAAATTTATGATTGTCAGCTTTATCTAATTTAAGTTGCTTAATCACTTCCTGGATTTTTGTTTCTTTTAAGTTAAGTGATAATCCTTTCTCGTTCCATTCTTTAAAACCTCCTGGTATATGTTTTTGTAAGTAGAGTGAAATAGAAGCTTTTAAAAACGTTTCTTGAGCGGCAGATAATAGAATAATTGCTTGAAGATAGTTTTCTTGTTTCAAGAAATATTCGATTAAATCTAAGGTTTTACGAACTCTCTTGATCGCTTGTTTCGGATCAAATTCATCGCCAGTATCTATGGTTTTAATATTAAAAAGATCGATGTAGCTTTCTAGCTCCTTAATTTTTTCTGAGTTATTGTATCCTACCTCTTTTAATAATGCCAATGCCGATCCCGGAAAACCATCTGTGATTAATTTTTTAGCCTTCTGTATTTGTAATTGTTTCCAATAGCTAGAAATCGGAATAATTTCGGGGCTTGTTTTAATATTATTTTCTTCATAATATCGATTAACTATCAAGAACTTGACGTTAGAGAAGTAACCAATACTGACAAATTGAACGGCCGAGGAAATAGCGGGGGTACTAGCTTGATGACTGATGTAAAAAACATCATCTTGCCGTATTTTTTTTAACTCTTCGGTGACAAGAGTTAACACTTGATCCCAGTGATCTAGTCCTGTATCCTTATCAGAGTGATCTAGTCCTCTATTATTAACAGAAGGCTGTAAAGTGATAAAATGTGGTTTTAGCTTAAGTTTGGTCTGGAAGTACCATTCAAAAAGCGGTTTTAAGGTACAGGTATCTTGCCAGAAAGGACAGGAAGAATTTTTGATGTCCGATGTTTTAAAAAGCTCTTCTTGATCGGTTAGGATGATATAAACTCGATCGGGAGATTTTTTATCTTGAAATTTTTCAATTAAACCATCAAGCAAAGGGAATACTAAATCTGAATAACAATGTTCATGACCTTGATAAACTAATCCCAAAACTCTAGCGGCAACGGGAAAAGACTTAGTATCGTTTTCTCGTTTAAGATTGGCAAAATCTTCACCTTCTCCCTGGCAATTACAGAGAGGTTTGTTGTTTCTAGCCTTCTTAAATAATCGCTCCCCTCTCATCCAATTGGCATCGGTATTTAATTGAATATCGCTGTTTCCCGTTGTGATAATCCAAGTAGTCATGGTTTTACCCGATAAATAGGGTTTGCTGAATAAATGGGCAATATGGACGAGGTAAGGGTTTTAGGGTTCTGTTTTGCTCTCACAGGTGCAAGATTTTGATCATCGTTCAAAACCTTGCGTCTTTATCGGCCCGCGTCCTGTAGGGGCGAAGCATTCGGGCAATAACCTATCGGTGAAACTGTAGATTTTCTATCCGAATGCTTCGCCCCTACTTTTTCAGCATACCCGATAAATATGACAAATATTACCAAATTTGTACAAAGTCCGATCGCTCGTTGAGAAAAGCGATAAAATGAGCGCTATCCTCGGTTGTTTCGGGAAAGAAAGTCAATAGTTCGATCGGTGGTTTCTGTCGTTGCAGTTTACCTTCAGAATTCAAGTGATAATAAGGGTAAATTCGATGCCAAAGTCTTCCAGTTTGCGAGTCCCGTCCGATGCTTCCTTGTAAGTTCCGCAGGGTGTGGGTTCCCTCGTAAGGTTGATGGAACCATTTGATAGCTTTAATCCGATCCTCGACAATTCTTCCCCAGACTTGCACCCCACCTTGATTATCGTAAGGATACCAAGCTTCTCGCCAATCACAGTGTACAGGATTATCGGGATGAATCGTATAGCCTTGTTTAGCGGCGTAATTCTGGAATAGTGTCCGAAGGCGATCGATAAATTGCGATAGATCTTGTTGTAAATCGGTGATAGGAAGATAAAGAGATTCTGAAGAGTCTATAAATTTCCAATGACACCCGATCATCGGTTTATTGCCTTTTTCTAAATAGGGACGGAAAAACTGCCAGTGATCCGCTCTTCGCCATGATTTGCCGAATCCACCGAGTAAGAGAGAGAATTGCACTATTGCCTTGGCTAATTCCGCGAGTTCTTGCCGATCTTCCGAGGAAGTGCGACGATTCATACAGGAAATTTGTAAAGTTCCCCGTTTGAGATTATATAGAGGCATAATTTGCTCGCTTTTACCCGGGGGAGTGTAGCGATGTTTGTCAAATTTTAAATCATCATCATGGTGGGTGAAGCTGATGCCGAGTTGTCCCAGAATCGCCGCTCCGTCGATGCCTCCCCAGAGGATTTGGGTCAGATGTTTAGCGGTCTCTTCATCGGTCATTCCTCCTAGTAAACGTAGGGTATGACCTCGAAGGGCTGCTTTAAACATATTGGGACGGAATTCGGGAGTTTTGTCGAGTAATGTAGCGGTGATTCCCTGTCCTTTGAGATGAACTTGTAAGAGGGTTTCTGGTGAGGGTACATCTTTAAAGCGACCGTATCCGGCGCTAACTCTGGAACCGAGTCCATTGCCGATCGCTTTCTCCCAAATTTGCCAGATCGTTCGCCATTCTTGTTCGTCGAGGGGAATGGTACTGGAAATCCCGAAGTTGAGAGTTACCTCGTGAAAAGATAATAGTACATTAGCGTTAGTTTTTCCGTCTTGAATAACTTGTTTTTCCTGCTGGGGATGAGCGATATCGACTAAGTTTCGAGTCCAGTTATTATCCGTAGGATAGCCTCCTAGAAAGCGCAGAATACCTGGTTCAGAACCCTGATCGCCTTGAGAGGGTTTGCCGCAATACTTTAGGGCTTGTTCGGTAGTACAGGCACGACGGAAAGCCCCTTTCATCGATGATCCGGGGTAGTAGGGATAGCCCCGCGCACCGATAGCTGGTCGGATAATGCCATCATCTTGACCTCCATTGGTGACGAGTCGCCAAGTCATAGTATAGGGTCGCGTCTTGGCTTCTTCGCTAAATTGCGGTGGTTCGGGGGAGTTATTTCTGTTGACGGGAGATAAATTTCGTCTCCATTGGTTACTGTTATCGGGTTGCCCGGATCGACCACCGCTATCGTCAGCAGAATGATAAAATTTTGTCCACTGATCGACCCAATCGTAGGCTCGCGATTTTTGTTTATTTTCTTGTCTTTGTAATTGACATCTTCCCTCGATCTGTGCTTGATAGAGGAGGGGTACATCTGACCAGTCTGGCATTTTATTCTTCCTCCTCGATCTTGGAATTTTGGGGGTTGGTGCTAGGTTGTTTGTATCGTTGCGTCCACCAGACCAAGCTATCACAAAGTTGGGTGAGGACGTAGAGAGCGATTCTCTGATCTTCTAGGGGAAAAGTTTCTTGATTCCAGAACTCTCTGGCGATCGCTTGGATAGCTTTGGTTTGAGCTTCCGGTTTATCTTGAGGATTAATCTTGCCACGGGGAACCCGTAATCCCGCATCTTCTAAGATATCGACGAATTTCTGCCAGACATCTCGCCAGTATCGTCCTTTTTGTTGATCAGTAGCGTCATTTTTGTCGATCAATCTCAGGTGTTCACCCCAAAAACGTTCTAAACCGTAGGCGACGGTGGTTCTCATTTTGTGGGATTCATTTAACACCTTGTCGCTGTCTCGGTATTTTAAGACCAATTCCTGGGCAGCCCGATCGAGGTTATAAGGATTCCATGTCATTTCGCGTCTCCTAAGTAGCTGGTTATAATTAAATTAAAAATGGATTTTAGGTTCGATCCCCCCTGCCCCCCTTGATAAGGGGGGTGCCGATCCCCCCTGCCCCCCTTGATAAGGGGGGTGCCGATCCCCCCTTAGTCCCCCCTTAATAAGGGGGGTGCCGATCCCCCTTGATAAGGGGGGTGCCGATCCCCCCTGCCCCCCTTGATAAGGGGGGTGCCGATAGGCGGGGGGATCCCCCTTGATAAGGGGGGCATCTGATAATTTTTAACGCCTACCTACTTAACAGTTTCCGGTTAAACTTTCGATAAGTTTTTCAAGGTCATCATGCAGTGGCCGAAGCCGACCGATTCGAGTCCCCCTAGATAAATATCCCCCGTTTTATCTTGTTCCAGTGGTTTCCAGTTGTCCCAAACGTTATCATCGATCGGTTTAAGGGCAAGGGGAAAAGCGAGGACTGTTCCTTCTGGTATTGCCTCGACATTAAAAAAAGCTTTATTAGCCGCCACTTTCCGCCCCTCTTCTAACTGCACGCGACTCTGACGATAGAGAGCCATATCGTGGATCATACCCATATCATTGTCATCGACCACCACGGCGGGCAGGTTTTTGAGGGGAAACCAGGGTGTTAGATCCCGATTGGGGTAACTCACCGTGATAAACCCCAAGTTGAAGAAAAGTACGGGGTCAGAGTTGTTTTTGGAACGGGTTTTTAGAGTTTGCGAGCCGGTGTACGCGGGGGGGATGTCTGCCTTGACGTCGGCAATGCGTTGGTAGCGTCGCAGTAAACTCGGACAACTAACCCAAACGATCGGTTGTCCGGGGCAGAAAACTGGCAGCCAGACGATCGAGGCGTGTTCTGGTTTGATAATCGATTCATAATCGTAGTTTTCCTGTCGGTTTTTTTCCGCACCGCGGCCGTACCAGCGTTCCACTTCTTGTAATGCGCTCGTTTTGGCCTGTTCCGGGGGTTGCCCTCGCTTCTTGTATTGGCTTGTTAAACGGGCTAACATATCGGAGCGGAGACGACCGCGTAGGGAACTACTGGGGATTATGCCCGTTTGGGTAAACTGATCGCGAAAGATCAGGTTAAGGTTGCCGCTTTCTTCCCCGGCGGCGGCTCCCAGATGGAGTGGGGCAAGGGTTTCAATGATGCCGTAGGCTTTTAGATACATTCAATTCAATCCTTTTATTGTTAGCGGTAGAGATAGTCCACAGCCGATATGTTTGAGGGGAAACCCCTCTCTAGGAAACCAGTCTTCCGGCCAGTCCCACCACGATCGCCCGATCGGTTCTTCCAGCACATACACGCTTCCCGAAGGAACGGAATACCTACCCCGTCCCAAGCGTCCACCTAAACCGTAACGGTAGGGGATGGGTTTGTCGGTGAGCAGCAGTTGAACTGAGGGGAAATCGGGTTGTTCGGGAATTCGGGAGGAAAATCGTTTCGATCCCCAGATGGCCGGAGTAATCGTCGCAAAGGCCTGTTCGATTGGCTGTCTCAGCAATTGATAGATGGCCCAATCCGGTTTAATCTCAACGCTCTCGATCTCGACTAGATGATTTTCTCCGCCGAATTTATACCATCCCGGATCGAGGGGATGGGTGGCTAGATAGATCAAACAGGTTCCCTCCTTCATCTGCACGGCGTATTCTAAAAACAGACCGTCCTTCTCGACGGTACAGCGTCGATCGATCTCTAGCTTGGGATGTAGGATGGGGGTAAATTCCCACGGTGAGAGTTCCGCAAATCCTTTGTCGGCGATGTATTGCGCCGATTCTGTCCAATCTTCACTAGAAATCCAGGAAAATTCGGGTTCTATTGAGTCCTTGTCGCAATCTCGCTCCCAGACGACTTGTCGATCGGGTGCAGCTATGATTCGCCATTCGTCGGATTTCTTGGCGGCGATTATTTTCGTGCGGGGAATCGGGATATAGACGTTACGAAGACTATCGGTTTCGGCCCAGAAGGGGCCAGCGATGAAGAGGTTGTCTCTTAATTCCCGATGGCTATACTGATGGGTCGTTTTATTGGCACTGAAAAATAGTCCGGATAGGGTGGCGGCATCGGGGGGAAATTTAGAGCCAGAACGTCCGACAAGGTTTTCCGGGGAGAGGAACGCGCCGGAACTGCCGTACATCATGCCGAGGGGTTTAATGATGATGAGATGGGAAAACATAAAATTTAAGCGGGAAAAGTTAACGAAGGCGGTCGGCAGTCCTGATGCCAAAGTTGACGCCGCCAAGCCCGAAAATATTCTGATCCTAAATCCAGTTATTAAAAACTGATTATTTATTTCCCCTTTTGCATGAGTGCCTCTCCTGATATGTAGCCTATACTCAACGGATTTAGCATTACTGCCGATTTTATCACTCAATCCAAGCTTTTGGGGGGTTCTACCCCCCAAACCCCCCGTTGGGGGCGTGGCGCCGCCCCCAAACCCCCCGCGCATTAGTTTTTCGGTGGGATGCTTACACGCAGCCGCTGACACATCTGTAATAATCTAAGAGTCACTCCCCTTGCAGTAGTGTCTCTCCTGATATGTAGCTTATACTCAAGGGATTTAGTATGATTGACAAATTTGCGTTATTTCAGCTTGTATTTTCAAGGCAGATGGCAATAGATAATCGGTCTTTAATAACCGGATTTAGGATTATTTTTTGATCGTTTCCCCGATCGAGAGATGCCAACCGATCGCGATCAGTTCGTCTATCCAGCGAACGATCGCCCTAGCGTAGTCCTTCGATGGCGCGCCCTCTGGGAGGGAGACGATCTGATTATCTTCTTTTTCTAAAATTTCTTTATAGCCGCTAAAGTATAGATCGAAAAACTGTAGGAGTGTGGAGAGGTTATCGAGGATTTCCAAGTCTGCGCCATCGGAATGGCTTCTAGGGTTATCGAGATAGCCCAGACCGAAAGCGTGACGGGCTTTTAGTCGGGCAAAGTCGCTATAGATATGACCCCAGTTTTTCCCGCCGTCCCGATCTCGATAGTGGTTTAGCGTGTTCAAGTATTTCCATCTGGTTGTCCATTGAACATATTGCCCGTTGTTAAATAAAACGCGGATGGTGAGGCGATCGCGTCCTAGTTTTTTCGATCGCTGTTCTGCTTCCCGACAGTGCTGTAAAACGTCTCTCTGGGGAATGCTGTGGGCTGCCCAAACGAAGCCGAGACTTAGAGTCACCCGTTGATTGATTTCTTCAGTTTTTCCAGTTTTCCACTGTTGATCGAGGGTTTGTAGCCAGTGGAAAACTCGATCGATCTCGATCGAGTCGAGTTGTGGATCGGGAAATTGGCTATTATAAACGATGCCCAAAAAATCATCTCCTCCGGCGTAAATTATTCTGCCGAGTTCGGTCTGGTTAAAGTCCCTCTGAAATTTTTGTCCCCACTGACGCATAATCTTGCTGAAATCTCGGATTTTTTGGTCTGAGCCGAGGTTTTTCAGGTAATCGCCTACTTTATCGCCATCTCCCATGAACCAGCCCGTTTTTTGTCCCACTGAGGCGGGGTTATCTTGCGGTCTCCTGATCAGGTCTCGAAATCCTCGCTGGCGAAGTTCTTCGGGAAGTTTAACTCCTAGAGAGCGGGCGATATGTGGGAGAGTGATCAACCGTTTGGTTAATTCGGGAATATTCAATCTTTCGTTTCCATCGATGTATTTGCCTTCCGGTTGTTTATCTTTGGGTTGGCCGTCAGGATCGTTAACTCCATCGAGAAGGAAGGCTAATCTTCGGTAGAATAGGGCGATATGTCGGTCTTCTTCGCTCCAGTCAAGCGTTTTCATATCTTGGTTTTCCCGATCCATCCCGTACCAAGCGATCGCGTCAGTCCCGGACAGACTAGAGCTTTCCCCGACCCAATTCACCCCTTGCCAATTGCGGGCGAGTTTACGATTTTCTAGATCGACCATGGCGGACTCTAGATCGTCCCCCATGCCCCAGAAAAATTCCCAGGTGCGTTTTTCCCACTTTTTCCAGCTTTTTTGCCAATTCCATTCTGAGGATCGATAGTAAGGCGCGAGGGCGTTTTCGACCCATTTTCTACAGGTTGCGAGAATATTTTTCCAACGATTTAAAAAGGCTCGTTGCAGTTCCGCAATGATTTCCTCGGAGGAGGAGGACTGTATTTCGCTATCGACTTTCAGGAGAACACGGTTGGGCATTCCCTGTTGGGAGTTTAGCAGT
This sequence comes from Microcystis sp. Msp_OC_L_20101000_S702, assembly GCF_007095705.1. Classification (NCBI taxonomy): domain Bacteria; kingdom Bacillati; phylum Cyanobacteriota; class Cyanophyceae; order Chroococcales; family Microcystaceae; genus Microcystis; species Microcystis sp. Msp_OC_L_20101000_S702. The sequence goes on along the minus strand of NZ_SFBO01000028.1, from coordinate 2,458 downwards.
CCGGGGCTAATTAGGTGGTACTGCTCGGGCCGGTGGGTGACGATTGTACTGGTCAGATCCGAGAGAATCTGAGAGGCTCCGTACAGGTCCCTCAATTTGCGGGATTTTTCAATAAAGCTTTGGACGGGGGAGAAGGTGATGGCTATATATTTGGGCATAAAGCTATAGAAAACTCGATTGTTTAAGAGGTATATTCAACAGCCTTGAAAAGACCTAGAAAGGACTTATCTCTGGCTAAAAAAATAGGATTGTTAGATTAATTGGCTCTTTTGTACTTTTATATCTATCACTAAATTTCTAATTATTGTGTTAATTTTAAATAATTTTTCTTAAACAATCTTTATTTTTATTGATTTTTCTTAATTAAGCATCGTTTCTATTCAGGCACTTAACTAATTGGAATTAAAAAAATTGTAGGGTTAATTCATGAATTAACCCTACACATTGTTTCCATTCATACGCTTCACGAATTGGAAGCAAGGCGCGGGGGGAATCTCCTAATTTAAAAATTCGATTCCGTAGGTTTCCATTCATACGCTTCACGAATTGGAAGCAAGTTGACATCAAACCAATGTCAACAAGCCCTTTTAGTCCTAATGTAGGTTTCCATTCATACGCTTCACGAATTGGAAGCAAGGATACAGTATTTTTCCCTGCAAGTTGTTCGAAGACAGTTGGGTTTCCATTCATACGCTTCACGAATTGGAAGCAAGGAAAACGCCAATCAGCTTATCACCGCGGCAAGCTTTGTGTTTCCATTCATACGCTTCACGAATTGGAAGCAAGATGCCTTACAAATGACCGGGAGAGCTAATTATCAGGCATTGTTTCCATTCATACGCTTCACGAATTGGAAGCAAGAAGAAAAAATTTCCTTGGCAGAGGCTATCCGTATATACGGTTTCCATTCATACGCTTCACGAATTGGAAGCAAGGATTCCAGAAAAAAAGTTCTATGATTCATGGTTATACCCAGTTTCCATTCATACGCTTCACGAATTGGAAGCAAGACGAGGGTGCGGCAAATGTACGGCGTGCAATTGAATTGTTTCCATTCATACGCTTCACGAATTGGAAGCAAGAAGACTTTATAAAATCCGAAGCTAAAAGGCTTTGGAGTTTCCATTCATACGCTTCACGAATTGGAAGCAAGCTTCTGGCTATTTGTTGCGCTATGCCTTTTTGGTTTCCATTCATACGCTTCACGAATTGGAAGCAAGTCGTTGGAGCCCCTGGCGACGACTTCCCAGGATTTCTGATGTTTCCATTCATACGCTTCACGAATTGGAAGCAAGAATCTCTGGAATACCAATCAGAGATAAAAGAGGAAATCGTGTTTCCATTCATACGCTTCACGAATTGGAAGCAAGAACTTAGGATCTTTCGAGGTTGATTATGAAACGGAGCACAGTAGTTTCCATTCATACGCTTCACGAATTGGAAGCAAGTCAAGCAACCAAACGCAGGTTCTTCTCCTATCGTGATGTTTCCATTCATACGCTTCACGAATTGGAAGCAAGTGTGGGCCATTGATGCGGTCCTTCGCCCCCCCCTACAGGTTTCCATTCATACGCTTCACGAATTGGAAGCAAGCCGCAAGCAAAACCAGCGGTTCCTGTTCCCGAGAAAACGTTTCCATTCATACGCTTCACGAATTGGAAGCAAGCCGCTGGCAGATGCTACACGCATCACGCGTAATGAGAGTTTCCATTCATACGCTTCACGAATTGGAAGCAAGAGGTGCGATCACAGAAAAATAGTGTCCCAGACACTGTTTCCATTCATACGCTTCACGAATTGGAAGCAAGCAACGCCGCCCTAACGGGCTGCGGTGGCACAACTGGACGGAGTTTCCATTCATACGCTTCACGAATTGGAAGCAAGAAGACTGGCAGGAGAAAGCCTGCTGGGCGACCTTTTTCGTTTCCATTCATACGCTTCACGAATTGGAAGCAAGATTCCTAAGCAATTAAAAACAGATGCTAACTTGTTTATGTTTCCATTCATACGCTTCACGAATTGGAAGCAAGTCGAACGGGGATGTCGCCTAACGACGCTTGCCTCGAGCTGTTTCCATTCATACGCTTCACGAATTGGAAGCAAGTTGAGTGCTTGCGAGGAGCCTCCCGAGGAGCCTCCCATCGTGGTTTCCATTCATACGCTTCACGAATTGGAAGCAAGATGTTCTCTGGTCGCATAGACCGGAAGTATTCCAAGTTTCCATTCATACGCTTCACGAATTGGAAGCAAGACTAGCTTTGCAAAGCTAGGCTGTACAAGGATTGTACAACGATTTTTCGTGGGATATTGAAAAGCATAGACATTATTAATAATAATTTTCAATAGTCACCTCGGTCATCAGGCTCAAAGCCTTACTGGACAAGGCATCGACGCACCTCAACGAAAACTCTAGATTTTCAGCCATTGTGTCTAACCCGCGAAAAATGTTGATAACCGA
>NZ_SFBO01000027.1:0-12565 GCF_007095705.1 Microcystis sp. Msp_OC_L_20101000_S702 | reverse complement strand
TCTCGCGCTGTTGTAAGGTGGTGGTCATTGGTTTATGATTCCTATTAAGTTATCGAGGTACGATTGATTGATGATGTCTCTATCTTAAAGACTTTGTATCGGTTTGTAAAGGGGTTTGACGATATTGTTACTTATACCATTGATAAGCGGAGGTTATGTTAAGTCTATAGGGTTTCCTGACCAAGTTTTCCTTTTGGGGAGTAGGTCGTCAGAAGGCGATACTAAATCAGGTCATACTTCATGTTTATGAAAAAAACCTAGATCTCGAACTCAGGTTAGACTAAAAAGGGAAATTTAATCATAATGGCGGTTGTCCTGACTATGGTAGAAAAAGTTCGTAAAACCGAGACGGAATGGCAGACCCAGCTAACTCCCGAACAGTTCCAAGTTACCCGCAAAAAGGGAACAGAGCGGGCTTTTACGGGTAAATATCACGATAATAAGGAAAAAGGTATTTACAAATGTGTCTGCTGTGGTACGGAGTTATTTACTTCTGACAGCAAGTATGATTCGGGTACTGGTTGGCCGAGTTTCTGGACTGCTGCTAACGAGGCCAATATTAAGTACGAGCGAGATGTTAGTTTTTTCATGGTGCGGACAGAGATTGTTTGTGCCGCCTGTGATGCTCATCTCGGTCACGTTTTTAATGATGGTCCACCCCCGACGGGAAAACGCTATTGTCTCAACTCTGCCGCTTTGCAGTTTGAAAAAAATCCCTAAAGCAAAAAGAGGTCTGGAAAGACCTCTTTTTTTAAGTTCTAGTGGCAGCCGATTACAGTAAACCTGTATTAGTTCCCGGTTTGCCAGTAGCTAACTGCACTTTGACAATTTTGCCGCCCATTTTCATGATGCGTTGTTGCTCACGAAACCAATTATCGTAGGGAACGAGTTTGGTAAAATAGGTATTTTGTAATTCCCGTTGTGTCCGAATGCGGCTTTGGCTTGGAACACAAGCGGTGATTTTGAACATCCGCATGGATTGACTTCTCCTAATCGCTGAAAAACTTGTCGCTCAAACTAACGAAGGCCTTTTTCTAAAATAACAAAGGTCGGGAGTCAAGGATCAATACTAGCTCGTCAAAACCTATCTTGGACAGATTCAGCCTTTAAAGACCTAGCACTCATCCTCGGCTTCCCGAACCTATTTTGTCCGAGTTCGTTATTTCTAGCTTAAGCCAGAGCTAATGTAGTCGAAGTAAATCCCCATTTCTTTACCCGCATCAGCACCAACTAAACTAGCGGTGACTTCTTTCATCGCTTGGATAGCTTGAACGGTGGAGGAGATGGGTACACCTAAAGAGTTGTAGGTTTCTTTCAGGCCGTTGAGAACGCGCTCGTCGAGGATAGAAGGATCTCCAGCTAACATAGCGTAGGTAGCATAACGGAGATAGTAGTCGAGGTCACGGATACAAGCGGCGTAACGACGGGTGGTGTACATATTGCCACCGGGACGGGTTACGTCAGAGTATAACAGGGACTTAGCCACAGCTTCCTTAACGATACCAGCAGCGTTGGCGCTAATGACACTAGCGGCGCGCACGCGCAGTTCACCGGTGGCGAAGTAGCCTTTCAGTTTGCCGAGAGCAGAAGCGTCAAGGTATTTGCCTTGAACGTCAGCAGAGTTGATAACAGAAGTAATTGCGTCTTGCATGGTGGTTCTTCCTTGGGTTTTGCTTAATCTTAAGAGGTTTACGAGGGGTGTGTCTAGAACAATTCACAAAGGAGTTATTCTACGACATAGAGCCGATCACGTAATCGAAGTAGGAAGAAGCTTCAGAAGCATCGTCAGAAGACATAAGACCAGTAGCAACTTCTTTCATTTCGCGAACGCTTTGAGCTACGGCACCGATGTCGGTTCCTAAAGATTTGTACATTTCACGCACACCGACCAAACCGATTTCTTCAATCGGGGTGACATCACCAGCAACTACTCCGTAGGTGATTAAACGTAGGTAGTAGTCCATGTCACGCAGACAGGTAGCGGTCATTTCTTCGCCGTAAGCGTTGCCACCGGGGGAAACGATGTCAGGACGTTTTTGGAATAAGCGATCGCCAGCTTGTTTGACGATGGTTTCGCGAGCGCCAGTCAGGGTTTCAGCGATGCGTAAACGAGCGGCACCACTGGTAACGAAGGCTTTAATTCTGTCTAGTTCGCCGGGGCTGAGGTAACGAGCTTCAGCATCAGCATTCACGATCGATTTCGTGACGATACTCATTGATGGATTCCTCCCAACTAAGTGAGATTAATAAACTTAATCTGACATTTTATAGCAGTTGTGGTCACTACGCTTAAGTTATCTCGTTTCCGCCTCAGCGTCTCAAGACTTCCCTAGCTAGAGCGACCTAACGCAACTATTTTGCGGCATCTGGTTCACCTTCTCACTATTTTCGTAATACTTTTTAACATTTGCCCTGAGAAAGGAGCACCGGAGTGGGGTATGAGGTGTGGGGTGTAGGGTGTAGGGTGTAGGGTGTGGGGTGTGGGGAGAATACAATGAAACTGTCTCCTGTCTCCTGCCTCCTGACGACTGATTTAGCCTAGCCAATTAATTGCCCCTTTAATCCAGTCTTCTGGCTGAGTATTTTTACTAAATAAAGCATCTTGACTGAGGACTGCGATAGCTCGATCGATCTCCTCCCGGCTGTATCCTAAAGCTAAAAGGGTCATCTGCACATCTTCGAGGATTTCCGCTGCCGGTAGTATTGCCGTGGTTGTCGTCGTCCCTTCTTTTAGCTGTCGCCATGCTGCCAATTTAGTTTTTAACTCTAAAGCGATTCTCTCTGCTGTTTTTAAGCCGACTCCGGGGGTTTTGCTCAAAATTTTGGTATTTCCTGTCACTATCGCCACCACAAGTTCCTCAATCCCCAAGGTATCGATTAAAGCTAGGGCTAATTGCGCTCCAACTCCATTGACGGAAAGCAGTTGACGAAACAGATCTCGCTCTGGGGCGGTGCCGAAACCGTACAATAAAGGCTGCTCCTCGCGAAGGAGTAGGTGAGTAAAAATCTGACGACTATCATTGTTATCTTTGCCGATGTCTAGGGCTAATCGCGAGGGAATTTGGATTTCGTAACCGATCTGGTTTACGTCTAAAATCAAGATCAGTCGGTTATTGGGGGTTTTGATCACCTCGATCGCTTGTCCGCGTAAATAATTAATCATTAATTTAGTTCTCCTACGAAAATAACCGAACCACAGCAATGACGGTTTTTACTCCCTAAAGGAATGCCGGAGAGATTTGCAGTTTTGTTACAATTGTTAACAGAAGTGAATGGCGTAATTGATAACCTAATCTTCTTGGCGTTAGTCCCCAACAATTGGAGAAGATACAAAATGAATGGCAACATTAGAGTCGGGAATCTCTTTGGAATTCCCTTTTATATTAATCCTTCTTGGTTCTTTGTTCTGGGGTTAATTACCTTAACCTATGGGGGAGATTTAAGTCAGTTTCCCCAGTTAACGGGAATTATGCCCTGGCTCTTAGGATTTTTTGCCGCTATTCTCCTATTTGCCTCCGTGGTTGCCCACGAATTAGGTCATAGTTTTGTTGCTATCGCCCAAGGTATTGAAGTCAAATCAATTACCCTCTTTTTATTCGGTGGTTTGGCAACTCTCGGCAGAGAATCGAAAACTCCTCTAGAAGCTTTTCTCGTAGCAATTGCTGGCCCTTTAGTTAGTTTACTGCTCTTCGGTATCTTCCTAATTATTGGTCTCAATATTAGCTTAAATGGGCCGATGGCGGCGATTCTTTCTCTGCTTGCCTATATCAACCTCGCCCTAGGGTTATTTAACCTGATCCCCGGTTTACCTTTAGATGGTGGTAATATCCTTAAAGCTATCGTTTGGCAAGTAACGGGTAATCCCAATAAAGGGGTTTTATTCGCCAGTCGTTTCGGTCAATTTTTTGGTTGGTTAGCGATTGTCATCGGTGCGCTATCAATTCTCGGAATCAGTCAATTTGGCAGTTTTTGGACGCTATTAATTGGCATTTTTCTCCTACAAAATGCCGGCTTTTCCGCTCAATCAGCTAAGGTTCAAGATTTCCTAAGTCGCTACACCGCTAAAGATGTTATCTCTCCTAATAGTCCTGTAGTGCCGATTAATTTAACCCTGCGCGATTTTGCTAATAATTATGTTATCGGTAAACAACAATGGTCTAAATTCCTAGTTACCGATAGCGAAGGTAAACTATTAGGAGTGATTAATGTAGAGGCTCTGAAAACAATTCCCACTTCCCAATGGACAGAGGTAAATATCGGCCAGTTATTACAAACTAGCGAAAGTCTCAAACTGGTTTTGTCTAATACTTCCCTCCTAGATGTGGTGAAAATTTTGGAAGGAGAAAATTTATCTCAAGTGACAGTGGTAGAGGAAAACGGCAGGGTTTTGGGGTTAATTGAAAAAGCTTCTATCCTTACTTTTCTCGCCCAAGAAACCCAAAGTCAAGCCGCTTAATCAGTTATCAGTTATCAGTTATCAGTTATCAGTTATCAGTCATCAGTTAGGTAAATGTATTTTTCACCTTAATATTGATGAATCAGTCTAATCGATATCTGCTAGGATTTATCCTTGTTGTCGCCGCTTATATAACTTTAATTGCTCCAGAAGTTAATAACCATATACAAGCAATGCTCGGAGGATCATCATCAAATTTACAAGCAAACAGATATTCTGAATTTCTTAGTTTTGTAATTAATGCGAGCATTTTATACCTTGTTAAGTTTCCGTATCGCAGAATTTTACCTAGTATCTACTGTTACTTTAAAACTATTCCTTTTTGGTCTGATTTCGAGATCAGGCAATAAGCATTTTTTAACCACAGAGGCACAGAGGACACAAAGAGTCAACCCGCAGAATTTTGTCTAGTATCTCCTGACTATACTGACTGTCGTATTGCTTGCCATAATTGCTCGTATTCTTGCTCGGTTGCTGGCGATAAAGGGTTGAGAAAATCGCTTTTTTTGACTGCTTCTGGATTGACAAGTAAAGGATTATTTCTAATATCTGGGGGAATTTGATCGGGATTTTCAGTGAGAATTAGGGGTGATAATCCAGAGGTAAATAAAGAAATTTTATTAGCGGATTCTGGTTGCCAACAAAAATCAATCCATTGCTGGACAAGAGAATTAGGAGTAGTTAAAACTGGTTTTACCCACACATCTGACCAGAGAGAAGTGCCAGATTTGGGGACAACAACTTTAATTTTATTATGGCGATCGCTCACTGGTAAAATATCATTAGACCAACCCACAGACAGCCAGACATCACCGAGTATTAGGGGTTGTAAATAATATTGAGAACTATAAAATCTTACCTGTTTTTGTAAGGCGAATAGCTGGTCTTTTAGTCCCATTACTTGTTTTAAATCACTAGAATTATAAGAATAACCCAATTTTTTTAGGGTTAAACCGATGACTTCGCGCCGATTATCAATTAGGGCAATTTTACTGGTTAATTCCGGTCGCCATAGATCGGACCAATCCTGTGGCCGCCAGTCAAATTGAGCGAATTTTTTCTCATTATAGGCAATTACTGTCATTCCCCAACGGTAGGGCGCACCCCAGACTTTTCCCTCTGTTTCCAGTTGTCCTTGAGCATTGCGAGTCATATTTTCTTGCCAACGGGGGGGCAGTTTTGACCAATTAGAGAGTTGAGAAGTATCTAGGGGTTGAATTAAACCGTTGCTAATCGCTTTTCCTAGCCAAGCATCTCCTAGGGTGACTAAATTACCCATGGCTGGGTTTTGTTCCCTAAAAGGGATAGGAAACGAAAATTGTGAGGTTGGTTGCCCCTGATTTTTTAACCATTTTTCCAATAATTCTAATAGCTCTTTCAGCTGCCTTTCCGACTGAAAATTGACTTTTTTTTCGGCAATAGTTTTCTGAAAATCTGTTAGTAATCGCGGCGGAATCGAACCGGACAGGAGAAAAATGCTCGGCTCGCCGCTTCTGGAAGCGCAGCCATTTAAACCCCCCGCTAAGGCGATTGTACCTAATCCTTGCAAAAAAGAACGTCTATTTAACATATCGCCCGCCGATTCTCAACTTTAACAGTAATAATTGCCAGTTTCTAGCCTTGAATTATTATAGGACGATTTTTAACAAAATGTAAACTAGGGAGTTTTGCCGCTACCGATTTCAGCCATAGAGAGGCTTTGTTGTTAACTTTTATGGTATAAAACTCTGATTTTGTCCTAGTTAAAGCTAGGATAGAAGGAGTAAGCTAAGGGGAGAGGTTATAAGACTATGTCAAACAATCATGATCGAGATTTCCATTATTCTTGTCGTTGTGGAAAAGCCAATTTTCAGTCTGTAAAACATCGATCGGGTATTTTATTAATCGGGGGAGCGGAAGGAGGTAAATTAGGAGAAGATCAAGCGACCACATGGTTATTAAATCGAGCTAAAGGCGGTAATTACTTAGTGCTGCGCTTTGGTGATCTTGGCGGTCAAGCCGATTGGATTTGCGACAATTATCCCTCCCTGATCGGCTCAGCAGCGGAACTATCAATTGATAGTCGTGAAGGGGCGAATCATCCTGATGTTATCGAATATATTCGTAATGCCGATATCCTTTTTTTTGCTGGTGGTGATCAAAATCAGTACGAGGATTTGTGGGAAAGCACAAAGGTGGAAACAGCGATCAATTATCTAATCAACGACAAAAAAGTTCCCGTGGCGGGAACCAGCGCAGGAATGGCTATTCTCGGGGATTTTTACTATGCGCCTACTCACGAAGGAGTACTGAGTTCAGAAATATTAAATAATCCCTTTCACTTCAACACCAAAGACTTCTATCGGAGTGATTTTATTCGGGTTCCTTTTCTCAAAAAAGGGTTCTTCGTTACTTATTATGGTTCGATAGGGGGGTATAAATCGTTTAATTGATTAGTTCGCTCTAGATTGAAAACAGTTGACAAAAATCACAGCAACGTCTGTCTCTATAAGGGTTTCATTCCTTATAAACCCGTCCATTGCATAAGACAAACCGAAGAACCCAAAAAAGTGGTGACAGATACCCATTTGGATCGACTCAATCAAGATCATCCCGAAACAAGATATGGTCGCCTTTTTGGTTTTTTAGCCCGTAATGTACACGATAATCACAATCAACTACCTGCCTACGCTATCGGTTTAGAAGAAGGTGCTTTTCTGGCGATCGATGAGCATGGTATCGCCAAAGTCTACGGTAACGGCACCGATAAGGGACAAGATGCCTATTTTCTGCAAACTAACGGGACTCTACCCGAACAGATGGAGCCGGATCGGCCTTTAATCTGGAATAATAACGGTCAAGCGGTGAAAGTCTACCGCATCGCAGGAACCCCCTCCGGCAGCGGTGAATTTGACCTCAAGGATTGGTCTAGTGCGGCTGGCGGTGGCTGGGAATATTGGTACACTAAAGGGGGAATGGCAGGGTTTAAGCGGGTTCCGGTAGCCTGAAGGTCATTTTTGTCAAAAAAGTGATTTCTATGGGTGTTAGGATTAATTTTGAGGCAATAAGGAGAATTTTTTGAGCTATGACCCCTGAATTAATCACTTTTGGTCGATATCTCGCGGGTGAATTTGAAAATCAACGGCAAGCGCAAGCAGAACCGGTATGGTACGTTCACCTGCGTTTATGGTTGCGTCCGTTGCCTTTATTTCGGGAAGACAGCATCGCGCTTTTTGCCGAACAGGCCAGTATCATCAATTTAGACCAACCCTACCGACCGCGACTGTGGCGATTAACGCGCTCGGAATCGGGAGGGTTAGAGGTTAGGCACTATATGTTTAATGACCTGAAATCCGTGCAAGGTGCGGGCAAAAATCCCGATATTTTGCGAAAAATTAGCTTAGAAGACCTAACTTTTCTGCATACCTGCACTTTAGCGGTCAAAGTCAATACTCTCGCTGATAATCAATACCAGTTTATCGCCCAACCGCAACCGGAACAGCACTGTCAATTCACCTATGAGGGTACAACCTATCAGGTGGCTTTAGGTTTCGAGGTGACGAGTCATAGCCTAAAAACCTACGATAAAGGTCTAGATCCCGGCACTGGTAAGGGAATTTGGGGCGCTCTGCTCGGCCCCTATCAATACGAGAAAAAACAGGATTTTTCGGCAGAATTGGAGGTGTGAGGAAGATTGCATCACATTAGGTCAAAATGACGGCAGATAACACCGCAAAGAGCCGCTAAAGCGGTAATTCCTAAAGCTGTACTGATGTCTTGTCCTTGATTGACGGCAAAAGAAGTGACGATTCCTGCACCTAAACCGGCGGTGATTGCCGCTCCGAGAAAATCTTTATCTGAGTTTTTATACATAGAGATAAGGCCAAATTTCGACAAAATCGTGCTTTTTACCTTATCATCCTCTTTTGAGCAACTAATCACCCGGGGGCGGAATTGCAATCAAGCTTTAGATTTAGCCACGTTTCTTAACATTAAGCCGGGTAAGATAGATAGGGGGTAAAATCGATGAAATTAGCTAAAATCTCTTTTTCTGGCTTTTTAATGCTGATTATCTCCCTTTTGCTAATACTGAGTTTTGTTAATGCCAGCAAGGCACAATCGGATACGGCGGTAAGATCGGAGTTAATTAGTCTCCGCAATCGAGTCGAGCGCCTTGAAAGTCAGGTCCGAGGAATAACCATCCGCGGGGAAAATGCCGCTCCCATTCCCCAACGGCGATCGGGAACGGGTATAGTAAATGGGGAAGTAGTCGGGGAAAGTGACCCACTGTTCCAGCGTTTAGCCACTTTAGTAATTGAATTAAAGGAAGATTTAAAAAAGCTGGAGCAACGGGTGCAAATCTTAGAAAAAGAAACCGTTAGCCAGAAATCGTAGTCAATTGATGCTATAACGATCGAAAGTTAAATTGATCCAAACTATGCAGTTAATTGATTATGTAATTGTGCTGCTTTATCTGGCAGGAACCCTAATAATCGGGATTATCGCCGAGAAAAAAGCTTCTCAAGGTCTAGAATCCTACTTTTTGGGTAATCGCAATTTGCCCTGGTGGATGTTAGGGGTGTCGGGAATGGCGGCTAACACCGATTTAGCGGGAACTATGGTCATTTCTGCTCTAATTTACGCCGTCGGACCCAAAGGACTATTTATCGAAATCCGCGGCGGTGTTGTCCTAATTATGGCCTTTCTCATGGCTTTTATGGGCAAATGGAATCGCCGGGCCCAAGTTATGACCATGGCGGAATGGATGCAATTTCGCTTTGGACCGGGAAAACAGGGAAATTTTGCCCGAATTATTAGCGCCGTCGCCACTCTCTTATTCTCTATCGGTGCGATGAGTTATTTCTCCGTTGCGGGGGGGAAATTTTTAGGGCAGTTTCTGGGTATGGATGATCGTCTTGCTTCGGTGATATTAATTCTTCTAACCTTGATTTATACGGTGGCCAGTGGTTTCTATGGTGGGGTAATTACCGATTTATTTCAAGGGTTTCTGATTTTTGTGGCGGTCATTTATGTATCGACAGTGGCCTTTTTTACTGTTAATCTTCCCGATAGTTTCACGGTAGCAATTCCGGGGGCAGCAGAGCCAAAAACTTGGAATTTAAGCGACTGGTCTAGTATTTTCCCTTCGATGACTTTGGATTTACCCGGAGATTATGCCATCTTTAATTTGTTTGGTGGGGTGATTTTCTTTTATTTAGTTAAAACCATCATCGAAGGTTGCAGCGGCAGCGGTGGTTATATGTTACAACGATACCTAGCGGCCAAAAGCGATCGAGATGCCGGTTTATTATCTTTATTCTGGATTATTCTGCTTTCTTTCCGTTGGCCTCTAGTCACAGCTTTTGCGGTTTTAGGTATTCACTACGGTTTAACCGAAGGCACGATTACAGATCCAGAAAGAATTCTGGCCACGGTGATTACTCAATACATTCCGGTGGGGATGAAAGGGTTATTAATTGCTGCTTTTTTAGCGGCGGCTATGTCCACTTTTAACGCAGTTATCAACGCTAGTGCCGCCTATTGGGTCAAAGATATCTATCAAGCTTTTTTGAAACCAAATGCGGGAGAACAGGAGTTAGTTTTTCAAGGTCGTCTGGCCTCGATTTTTGTGGTAGTCATTGGCTTAGTTTTGAGTTTTAATATCCAAAATGTCAATGATATTTGGGGTTGGTTAACCACTGGATTAGGGGTAGGATTAGCAGTTCCTCTCCTATTACGTTGGTATTGGTGGCGCTTTAATGGTTATGGTTTTGCCGTGGGAACTTTAGCGGGAATGATTGCGGCTATTGCCTCACAAGCGATAATTTTACCTTTCTTTCGTCACAGTCAATATCAGGAATATATTCTCTTTCTTGTGCCGAGTTTGTTCGCTTTAGCTGGCTGTATTATCGCTACTTTGTTAACTCCTCCCACCGATAGTTTAGTTATGGAAAATTTCTATAATGTTACCCGACCTTTTGGCTTTTGGGGAGAAGTCCGTCACAGTGTTAAACCTAACCTACAGGCAAAAATTAAAGCGGAAAATCAACGGGATATCATCGCCGCTTTTCTCACCGTTCCTTGGCAATTAGTCCTCTTTATGATGGGGATTGTTTTAATCATCAAGCAGTGGCAAAGTTTGAAGATTTTGGCTTTGGTTTTTCTTTTGCTTTCCATCGGTCTCTATTTTACTTGGTATCGACATTTATCTAAGGAAATTACTGTCACTAAAGACCGAGATTTAGGTTAGGCAGTTATCAGTTATCAGTTATCAGTTATGAGTAAGATCTCGTTCCCAGGTTCTACCTGAATACTATTTTAAGGCAGAGCCTTAGATATTGTGTTCCAAGGCAGAGCCTTGGAACAAGGGAAACTCGCAATCCAAAATCTAAAATCTAAAATCCCAAAAAGAGTGGAGGAGCGGGTATCATTTCTCCACGAAAATCTAGTAATTGCACCAGAATTAAATAAGCAATCGCGATCGCAATCGAAATCGCTCCAGTAATGATCGCAACCAGTTTTCCTCGATTCATAAACAATCCCTCAACTGATATAGTCTTATTGTACTAATGCCAGACAATAACCTCATCGCGATCAAAGCGAACTTTCTTCAACAGTTGATATTTGTCTTCTAAGGAGCGATAGCCGAGAGCCACTGCTGCTACTGCTGCATAGCCGCTACCTTCTAATTGCAGAATACGATCATAAGCCGCTGGCTCGATTCCTTCTAGTGGACAAGCATCAATATCGAGCAAGGCGGCGGTTTCCATCAGCATTCCCATCGCAATATAACTCTGTCGCTGAGACCACCATTGAACAATTGCTGAGCGTGGCCCATTAACTAAATCTGACACCATCAGATTCTTATAATTCTCCAGAGAAGCGACATCTAATTCTCGAACTTGAGCTATTTTTGCAACGAATTTCTCGACATATGCTACTTCAATTTTGGTAAGAGTAGCAAGTACCACATAGTGGGAGCAATCCTCTACTTGAGTTTGATTCCAACTGACCGGAGTAAGTGCCGCACGAATTTTTGGATCTTGAACGACAATAAATTTCCAGGGTTGCAAACCATATGAAGAAGGAGCCAGTCTCAAGCTTTCTTCCAAGATAAACCAATCTGCTTCAGAAATTTTTTTAGACGGGTCAAATTTTTTGACAGCGTATCTCCACTGAAGCTTTTCTAAAATTTCTTGAGGTTGAATCGTCATTATATCTCCTGGGCGATTGAGCGCTGGAATCTATTTTAAATTCTCTCAAAATCTGCAAAAAAAAAGCAAGCAAAATTTTGCCGTCAATTGTTAAGTTTGGTTAAGAAAAATAGCAAGAGCGGCAAGGAATATAAATTCCTTACCGTTGACTTTGGCCGGACTCACCACTTCTTATAGGGTAAAAACTTACCCGACATGGTAATTTTAACGCGATCGCCTTTAGGGTCTTCTTCCTTATCCACGTCGAGGGTAAAATCGATCGCACTCATAATACCATCGCCGAATCTTTCATGAATCACCGATTTTAGGGGCATTCCATACACCTGCATGATCTCGTAGAAACGATAAATCAGGGGGTCGGTGGGGACAACCGGACCCAATCCCTTGACAGGATACTCGGTTAAGGATGCGACGATTTCGGTTCCCAGTCCCAAAGCTGCCACAATTTTCGTTGCTTCCTCTGGGGAGGCGCTCGCTTGCCGGTAAAAAACAGCGGCAATCCACACCTCATCTCGTCCTAGAATCGCTTCTAGGTCAGCGAAACTCAGTCCTTTTTCCTTCTTCGCTTCCAATAGTTTTGCAGTAATTTCGGGTATCATCGCTTATTTTTGCAGAATTTGTCTGCTTCTAGTTTACCTGAACATCAATTATATAAGTAAAAGTTATGACATTGATAAAAAAACATTTCTTAAAACCCCTTTACATAACTATAAAAAGCCGATAGTATTAACTCATGTCAAACAACGAACCTTGACAACATAATACATACAGAAATTATCCAACCATGACTACAACTCTACAACAGCGCGAGAGCGCTTCCCTGTGGGAGCAGTTCTGCCAGTGGATCACCAGCACCAACAACCGTCTTTATGTCGGCTGGTTCGGTGTGATCATGATCCCCACCCTGCTCACCGCC
>NZ_SFBO01000026.1:0-41428 GCF_007095705.1 Microcystis sp. Msp_OC_L_20101000_S702 | reverse complement strand
CTGATGTCAGGGGTGGTGGTAAAAGCGGGCATTTTTCCCCTCCTGCGCTGTGCTTTAATCCTAGAGGATTTGGATGGACTAATTCGGCTTTTCGGGGTGCTAACGGCGATTTTTGGCGTGTCATACGCAGTGTTTGAAAAGGATAGTAAGCGGATGTTAGCCTTCCATACTATTTCCCAGTTAGGTTTTATTTTAGCCGCCCCGGTAGTCAGTGGTTTTTATACCCTTACCCACGGTTTAGTTAAATCTTGCCTATTTCTGTTAGCGGGAGTTTTACCCAGTCGCAATTTTAAAGAATTACAGCAACAATCGATCCCTAATTCCCTCTGGATTGCCCTAGTGGTTGCTAGTTTTTCTATCTCTGGATTCCCCCTATTATCCGGTTTTGGGGCGAAAGCGTTAACGATGAAAAATTTAGTTCCTTGGCAAGAGATTATGATCAATCTTGTGGCGGTGGGGACGGCGATTTCCTTTGCTAAATTTATCTTTTTACCCCACGCCGGTGGCGAAAGTAAACAGAAGCTAACTATCGGTTTCTGGATAGCAATAATTCTGCTCCTTGCCGCCCTATTTTTATCCAATGCCGTCTATGTTGAAGCTTATAATATCCCCAATATTATCAAAGCTTTAGCTGTCATTGGTGCCGGGTGGTGGTTATATCTGGGAGTTTTCAAAAAGTTATCCCTAAAATTATCGCGAGCCTGGGAACAATTTGATAATCTCATCGGTATGATGAGTATAATGTTAGTTCTATTATTTTGGATGGTTTTAGCATGATTGGACATATAATTCTGCGTTTAACTATGTGGTTTTTACTCACCGCTAATTTTACCCCCGCTAATATTATGATCGGGGTAGCTATTGCTTTTCTTTTGCCCCGTAATTTCACCTCTAGTGAAACTTTAGGCGATTGGTTAAAGGTAATAATTAAAGTCTTTATAGCTATTCCCCAAGCTTATAAAGAAGCGTTTGAAATTATCTTTCGTCCCCACAAGGAAGAAGAAATTATTTTCGAGAGAATTTCGGGTAAACGTTCACCTAGACTAGCTTTTTGGGATATATTTCTGATTACCTTTACCCCGAAAACTATCGTCACCGAATACAAGGAAAATGAGGGTTATGAAGTTCATGTAATTAAACGGAGTACCCAGGGATGAATATTGTTCTCATTGCCATGATTGTCGCCCTATTAATTCCCCTTTATGAAGTGGCAAAAAATGATGACATCTGGCAAAAAATGGCCGCCTTTGCCAGTGCTTCCAGTAAATCATCGATTATTATTCTAGTGGTGTCGGTTCTGCGGGATGATTGGATGATTGGAGTGGTAGCAGTGATTATTCTCAGTGTCGGTAATGCCGGCTTTATGTTATTAGCACAAATTCTTAAACGACTGAACGAATCATGATTGACATTTTCAGTTATATCTGCATCGCTATCGGAGTTTTTTTCTGGTTTTGGGGAACGGCGCATCTTTTAGACAAGCGCTCGGTATTATATAAATTACACGGCCTATCTGTCGCTGATACTTTGGGTTCGATGGCGATTATTTTCGGGCTACTTTTGAAAGTTCCCCAAAATTGGCCTTTATTATTATTGGCAATAATTTCCCTAGCAATTTGGAACACCATGTTAGGCTACGTTTTAGCTTATACTTCTAGCGATCGAGAGTAGAATTAAAGATGAATGAAAGTTATCTCTATGTTATTGTTGCCCTCTTGCCTTTAACTGCGGCGATGGTGATGTTACAATCTAATCCCTACCAAGCTTTAGTAATTCGCGGGGTTTTAGGGGCAATAGCCGCTTTAGTTTATGCTTTATTAGGGGCGGCAGATGTATCTTTAACCGAGGCTTTGATGGGAACCATGTTAGCCGTAACTCTCTACGCGGTGGCGATTCGTTCCTCTTTAGTGATGCGTTTAGGAGTAATTGCCGAGGAAACCGATACGGTTTTAGAACAGTTAAAAACTCAACTACAAACGGTTTTAAGTAAACGTTTTATGCGTTTAGAATTAGTTGCCTACAGTGATAAACAAGCTTTGCAACAGGCACTTATAGATAAGGATATTCATGCCGTCTGTATCCGTCAAGACAATCCAGAAACCATCCCCTACGAAACCACAATTAGATTACCCTATCTCTACGATATTTTTAAAAATGAATTAACCGCAGCCAACACGATTTTAACCTGTATTGAAACCCCCAAATTAGAGGAGAAACACTAATGAAATGGATTTATACTCTAGCCGCCATTGCCTTCGCTGTCAAAATGGTAATTATTCCCAATACTGCTTCCTCTATATTATCCCTAGACATTGTTGAATCCCTAGTGCGCGACGGCGGTGTTCCTAATGCGGTTTCGGTGGTTATTTTTCGTAATCGTCTCTACGATACCATCTATGAAGTGATTGTTTTTACCATTGCCATTATGGGGGCGAATTTTCTTTTAGCCACCGAAAAACCCGCCAGTAAAATCCATCAATTTACCGACCAACCTTCAATTATTTTAGCCCGTTTAGGGTCAACAATTGCCGCTTTAGTGGGCATTGAATTAGCTATCCGCGGACATTTAAGTCCGGGGGGAGGTTTTGCCGCTGGAGTCGCCGGAGGTACGGCAATTGGCTTAATAGCAATTACCTCGTCTCCCGAATGGATGCAAGCAATTTATCGCCGTTGGCAAGCGGCAACATGGGAGAAAATTTCCGTCTTAGTTTTTATTGTTTTAGCCGCCATTACTCTCTCAGGATTTGAGTTACCCCACGGGGAATTAGGGGCACTATTTAGTGGGGGTATTTTACCGATACTAAACATTTTAGTCGCCGTTAAAGTAGCTTTAGGTTCTTGGGCAGTAATCCTCGTTTTTATCCGTTATCGCGGTTTATTGTGAGAGGTTAATATAGTCATTTCAATTAAGATTGAGAATATCAATGTCGGGGTAAGCGCATCTTAACAATCCTTGACAAAATGAACTTTATGTGAGTTGCTTACCCAGAGGACGATTCAAGCATATTTGAGTAGAATTTACCATCTCAATTGTGAAGCAAAAATAGACCAAATGGGTCGATTTCCTAACTATTCTAATCGACTGGTATCACTTGAAAGTCCCACGCGGATCACAAAATTGGCCAATTGTCAATAGCGTTTGAGACGCTTTCACCCTGCTCGCTTCCCCACTTCTCTCTCCCTAACCCCCAACAGCACAAATTAAGTTTTGTATCAAAAATTTGCTAATTTTGCTGTTATGTGCTATACAGTTACGCATCAAAACAGGATAGAAAAACGAGATTTTCTTAATTACCAGACATTTTCTCAAATTTTATGGCAACTCTCCCAGAGTCAAATTATCCTGAAAGAAATCCTCTCCTAGAAAATCCGACAAGACTCAGAGAAATTGTAGCCATTAATGCTTTTATCCTTGTATTAGGACTTCGATAATGAAAGAATTGGAGCGATACTATAAAGTTTTAGGGTTAGATCATGGGGCATCTCTCGATGAGATCAATCAAGCCTACAAAGATTTGGTGTTTATTTGGCATCCCGATCGCATTCCCAAAGATAATCAGCGTCTTTTGGAAAAAGCCACCGCTAAACTGCAAGAAATTAACCAAGCTAGGGAACAATTGCGGCAAATTCATCAAAATTCTCCTAAACGCTCCAATTCCGCCCCTAAAACTGAAACACAGCCCGCCCACGCCTATAAAACTGCTTCTCCCTATCAGCCTCACCCTAGCCAACCCGGCCAAAATTCCCAAACCCACAGTCATAAAACCCACAGTCAACAAACCCATAGTCAACACAGCCACTCCCAGAATAACCATCAGGTTCACAATCATGGCGCCTGGCGCCCTCACTATCGGGATTTAAACGGAGCCGATTTACAGGGAGCTAACCTGAAAGAAAAAGATCTCTCTAGTCGCAGTCTCATCGGGGCTGATTTAAGCCATGCCGACTTAAGCGATAGTTTCCTGCACAAAATTAACCTAGAAAAGGCTAATCTGTACAAAGCTAATCTTTTTCGCGCCAATCTCCTCGAAGCGAACCTTAAAGGCGCAAATTTACAGGAAGCCAATCTCATCGGGGCGGATTTAAGCGGGGCGGATCTGTCGGCGGCGGATTTACGCGGGGCAAAAATTGGCTTTGGTAAGCGTATTATGGTGAAATTAACCGGGGCAATTTTAACAGGAACAATTCTCCCCGATGGTTCGATTCATCAATGAATAACCTCCTGCTAATTTTGATTTTTCTTTAATAGGAACTATCACCCGATGGGCATTTATTACACAATTGCTGCTGTTTTTCTAGGGATGCAATTAGCTGCAGGAGAAAATTTATCGGCGGCAAACCCTGATTTTCTCCAGCTGCAGAAAGCTTTAGAAAAACACAATTTCATCGTCAAAATTGCCCCGCCACCAGTGCGAGGAGCCTACGGTTTATTTGATAGTAAAACTAGAATTATTTGGATTCATCCCCTAGTTTTTGACTTAGGTATTGCCCGACCAACATTAATTCATGAAGCTGTCCATGCCGCTCAACTGTGTCATGGAGGCAAAACAGTTAAAGCTCTTAATTTAGCCATAGAACCACCAGCAATGACCAGAAGATTTTTTATGAATTATCAGGGTTTTAGCAGACAAATCGAAGCCGAAGCCTATACTATTCAAGTTCAGCCCGATGGTCTAGATTTAGTGATTTCTTTACTACAAAAATATTGTCCTTAGAAAACCTGTTCATAAATCTACCAATCCCGTTCTAATTCTTCGGCCACACGACGATAATCGGCGCTGGCTTCCTGGGCATTTTTACCGCGCCAATTGGTAATAGCAACCCCGTCTAAAACGGCTTTTTCGTGGGCCTTATAATTTCTGACAAAAGCATGACAGGCGGGAATACCTAATTCTAATAGAGTATTTTGTGCTTCTAAAGTTTCCTTAAGACTACGGGAATCCACTTTTGTTAATAAAACCCGATAGGCAATTCCTAGGGGTTTAACTGCCGTGCGTACCGTGTCAATTAAAGCCATTAAATCCATCGGTGCGGGAGGAGTCGGTAAAATTAAATAATCTGATTCTGCTATTACTGCCGTAAGTAATTCGGAGCGCAAAGCTGGTGGTGTGTCAATCACGATCAGATCATACTCGATAATTTGACGCAATTCTCCTAATTTCTCTGTATTAATTTGCTTGGCTAAATCAAATACCATACCCGCTTGATTTCTTTCTACCCACCAAGTGGAGGAACCCTGGGGATCCGCATCCACCAGCAAAACACGCTGATTCTGTCCCCAAATTGCCGCTAAATTAACCGCAGTGGTGGTTTTACCCACACCACCTTTACCGTTGACAACAGCGAGAATTTTTGGGCTATTAGGCTTTAATTGCGAGGTCATTTTCAGTTATCAGTTATTAGTTATCAGTTATCAGTTACCAGTTACCAGTTACCAGTTACCAGTTATCAGTTATCAGTTATCAGTTATCAGATTTGAGTTTTAAGTTCACTGATTACTGTTTACTGATTACTGATTACTGAAAAAAAGCTCCCCACTGATTACTGTTTACTGATTACTGATCACTGAATATAACTAACCAGAAAGTTTTTGATCTAAGATTTGGCTAGTTAATTTAGGATCGGCCTTACCGCCGCTTTTTTTCATGACTTGACCGACAAAAAATCCCTTAAGATTGGTTTTACCAGACCGGAATTTTTCTAACTCGCTTGGATGGGAGGCGATAATTTCCTCGATCAGTTTTTCGATCGCAGAACTGTCAGAAATTTGTATTAATCCTTTCTTTTCCACCAGCGCTTTGGGTGAACCGCCCTGGGTGAGAAGTTCCGGTAAAATTTCCTTAGCAATTTTGCCACTAATTGTTCCCGTTTCAATCAGTTTAACTAATTCAGCTAAGTCTGACGCTTGCAGGGCAATTTCCGTGATCATCAGCTTATTATTATTCAAATAAGCGGCGATATCTTGACTGATCCAGTTAGCGACTAATTTCGCATTGGCCCCCGCAATTACGGCAGTTTCAAAATATTCGGCCACGGTGCGATCATCGGTTAAAACCCTGGCATCGTAGGGGGAAAGACCAAATTCTTCTTCATAACGACGACGTTTATGAGCGGGTAATTCCGGTAATTCTTCTGCCCAAGCTTTTAACTGTTCGGGGGAGACTTCCAGGGGGGGTAAATCCGGTTCGGGAAAATAGCGATAATCGCTAGAACCTTCTTTTTTCCGCATACTAATCGTCCGTTGAGTAGCTTCTTCCCAAAGACGGGTTTCCTGTACGATTAGTTCGCCATTTTCGATCGCTTCAATTTGTCGATCAATCTCGTATTCTATGGCTTTTTGGATAGCACTAAAGGAGTTCATATTTTTAATTTCTACCTTAGTCCCGAACTTTTTAGTGCCTTTTTTGCGAACAGAAATATTGACATCGCAGCGCAGGGAACCTTCCTGCATATTACCGTCACTGATGCCGAGATAACGCACTAAACGCCGTAATTCTTGGGCATATTCCGCCGCTTCGGCCCCGGTGCGTAAATCCGGTTCCGAGACGATCTCCAATAATGGTACACCTGTACGATTAAAATCCACGAGGGAATGGGTGGAACCGGAGAGACGTTCGCTGCCAGCATGAACCAGTTTTCCCGCGTCTTCTTCCATGTGCAGACGGGTAATGCCGATAATTTTGCGGCTAACTTCCTTAGTTTTTTTATCGACGATCTCGATTTCTAGTTGACCCTGTTCGACAATAGGGAGATCATACTGGGAAATTTGATAATTTTTCGGCAGGTCGGGATAAAAATACTGTTTGCGATCGAATTTGCTATGAGGTGTAATTTTACCATCGATAGCTAATCCCAGTTTAACGGCACTGGCCAGGACTTCTTGGTTAAGGACGGGTAATACCCCCGGATAACCCAAACAGATGGGACAGACGTTAGTATTGGGGGGACTATCGAAGTTGGTGGGACAGGAACAAAATATCTTGCTTCTGGTGTTCAGTTGACAGTGGGTTTCTAAACCGATAATTGCTTCGTATTCAGTGGCAGACATATTTTCTCGCTCTCGCCGACACAGGAATGATCTGTTTAATCATTATAGTCGCGATTCTGGATCATTCCCTCCCTTCATAAAACTTAATACTGTAGTTACTAATAACTTTATGCACCTTTAATATAGCTCAAAAAAGATAATTTATTCAACCAATGTCCGCCATTATTTTAATAATATCAAAGGTATAAGACAGGGAAGCTTATCGATAATTTTTCACCGATAAACCTAGCTTTTCTAGTAGCGACCACCGACCAGCGACTCCCGAAA
This sequence comes from Microcystis sp. Msp_OC_L_20101000_S702, assembly GCF_007095705.1. Lineage (NCBI taxonomy): Bacteria > Bacillati > Cyanobacteriota > Cyanophyceae > Chroococcales > Microcystaceae > Microcystis > Microcystis sp. Msp_OC_L_20101000_S702. Next base: position 34,113 of record NZ_SFBO01000026.1, on the reverse strand, counting down.
AAGAAAACTTCCCAACTCACCATGAAGATAACCGCCACAAATCGTAGCAAAAATTAACTTCTAGAGGCGGGATATTCGCTTAGTATAGAAACAGAGAGATTATGTCCAAGAACTGACCCCATAGCCGGACAAAAGCAATATAAGCGGCGAAAGTGAGCATTTTCTAGGCAAATATTGCCTTAGTAAGTAGGTGGATGTTAAAAATTGTCAGATACCTCCCTTATTAAGGGGGGATCGGCACCCCCCTTATCAAGGGGGGCAGGGGGGATCAAGGACAAAATCTATCTTCAATTTAATTGAAACCACTTACTTAATTGACGATTTTTACTTTTTACTTAATTTTATGTCTTTAACTCTCTCAGAACAACTCAAACGAGAACAATTATCCTACCCTCAAACTCTCCTCCATCATCTGCAAAAGTTACGGCATTTTGTAACAGTGGAAGGAGAGGAGAAATTGCAGCAGTGGAAAAACCTGATTGAAAAGGATAATTTTCAACCTAGCACCCGTAATTTAGCCTATTATCTCGCCCTGAGACAAGAAGATATCCGGGATTTACAATTAGCTTTAATGCCCTGGGGATTATCTTCCCTAGGCCGGATTGAATCGAAAGTTTTACCGACTCTCGATGCCGTAATTGCCACTTTAGGGGCGGTTTGTCATCAAGAAGCCTCATTATTACCCAAACATCCCCCTTTAGAGGCATTTTTCCAAGGAGATCAACTTTTAGCCTCCCATAGCGCCGAAGTTTTTGGTCTGTCTTCCCCCCGGCGTCGGGTGCGAATTATGGTGACAATGCCGACGGAGGCGGCAACCGACCCCGATTTTATCGCCCAATTACTGCGTTGCGGGATGGACTGTATTCGCATTAATTGCGCCCATGATGGACCCAAAGAGTGGCAGGGAATGATTGAAAATCTGCGCGAGGCAGTCAAAAATCCCGAAAATTTAGTCAATGGACATACCTGTAAAGTTTATATGGACTTAGCCGGTCCAAAAATCCGTTTAGAACAGATTTTAGCTCCCCAGTCCCAAACCAGACTATATCAAGGGGATTTTCTCCTCTTAACCACCCAACCGCCCCATACTGCCCATCCTCAGTATTTTCAGGCTAATTGTTCCCAACCGGAAATTATTCCCCAAATTCCCGTCGGGGCGAAAGTTTGGATTGATGATGGTCATATTGGGGCTGAAGTTATTGCCATAATGCCGGAAGGTCTTTTACTAAAAATTACCCACGCCAGGGAGAAAGGGGAAAAACTCAAAGCAGATAAGGGCCTAAATTTCCCCGATACCGTCTTAAATATCGATCCTTTGACCGCAAAAGACCGGCAAGATTTAGATTTTATTGCCGAAAATGCCGATATTATCGGTTACTCTTTTGTACAAAAAGCCAGCGATATCGAGACACTACAGCTAGAGTTACAAAGTCGTTTGGGGGATGCTTGGCGACAAAAAGCAATTGTGGCCAAAATAGAAACACCTTTAGCCGTGAAAAATCTACCCGAATTAATCATCCATGCCGCCGGTAAACAACCTTTTGGGGTGATGATTGCCCGGGGTGATTTGGCTGTAGAAATTGGCTATCAAAGATTAGCAGAAATTCAAGAGGAAATTCTCTGGTTATGCGAAGCGGCCCATATTCCAGTAATTTGGGCTACCCAAGTCCTAGAAAATCTGGTCAAGAAAAGTATTCCCTCCCGGGCCGAGATTACCGATGCCGCTATGGCCGAAAGGGCCGAATGTGTCATGCTGAATAAGGGGGAATATATCCGCGAAGCGGTGACAATTCTCGATGATGTTTTACAAAGAATGCAGACCCACCAAGCTAAAAAAACGCCCCAATTACGCGCTCTCCATTCTTGGGTTTAGGCAGTTTCAGTTATCAGTTATCAGTTATCAGTTATTAGTTATCAGTTATTAGTTATTAGTTATCAGTTATCAGTTATCAGTTCACTGTTTACTGTTTACTGTTTACTGACCACTGAAAAAACTCCCACTCCCCCACACCTTTTCAACAGGATTGAGAATCAGAGGTAAATTAACGCATATTATTGACCGCACCGCTAACCAAACCAGCGCTAACATAGCGACCATAACCATCAAGACGGTTTTGTTGAGCGATTCGGGAGGGATTATTGACGAGATCGGCAACTCCCACACCCATCATCACCACGGAGATAACTGCGATTAAGTAGTTACGGACAAAAGTTGGATTTTGGTGGCTGACTAACATGGTTGTTACCTCTCTTTCCTGTCGATAACCTTAGAATACGAGAGGGTTTGGGGTGATGTCAGTCCCATAATTCCGGGTGACAGAAGTGGAAAAAAGTGGAATCCACAGATAAGCTATGATTTTTTGTCGATTAGAATCGGTAAATAGGGAATCGGGAACAGGAAAAGGGCAATATTCGTCGCTTATATGGTTAAATAATCAGTAAATTGGCTAAAAACTGACATATTCTCCAGAATATGACCCTAGAAACAGCGATTATGACCATAAAATTTTTCTGGCCTTTAGTTTTAGGATTATCTATTGTTATTATTGACAATGGGCAATATTTGAGAGCAGAAACGGTAACTTTGAGCGCCAGTCAACGGCAACAACTGCGATCGCTAGATGCTAAGATTATTTTACCTAACTATATCCCCCCCGGATTTCGGGCCAGCGAGATTAAAATCCTCGCAGAAGAGGGGAAAGGATACGCAGTCCTCTTTGAAAATGCCGAGAATAGCTGTTTTTTGGTGGAAGGAATCGAAAACGCCAGGGGCGATGATGGTTTAGAATTAGAGGGAACCCTAGCGCTCAATTCCCCACTATTTGGAGAAGGATACTGGCTCAATTATGGTACACCCCAAGACTCGGAATTAAGGCAACAATTTCCCGAACCCGATTTGTATTCCGATTGGATGAAAATGGGAGAATATTTTTATCGTCTCAGTGGGGCATTAATTGCCCGGGAGGAGTATGATTATCCTAATTGCCGTCAAGATATTTCCCCATCGGAAGCGGTTAAAATAATCGAATCTTTTGGAGATAACAATTAAATTGAATTTATCTACAGTCATTTCTAATCTACAACAAAAAGGCAAGGAGCGGTTAGCTTGGTCTGATTTTTGTTGGTTAGGATTAGTAATAATTTTGGGACTGGTTATTAGGTTAACACAATTAACGAGCAAACCTCCCTGGACGGATGAATTTGCCACTATGGTTTTTAGTATTGGCAATAATTACCAGATAGTGCCGTTAAATCAAATAATTTCCCTAGACACTTTATTAGCACCTCTCCAGAGCAACCATCAGGCAACTATTGCCGATGTAATTAAATTAGTTATTCAGGAGGACAATCATCCACCTTTATATTTTATTTTCGCCTATTTCTGGAATAAATTATTCTTTGATCGGGGAGAATATGTATCTTTAGCAGGAATGCGATCGCTGGCAGTATTTTGGGGAGTTATTTCGATTCCTCTAATTTATTTTATCAGTAAATTGGTCTTTAAATCTGGCTCGATCGCTTTTCTGTCGGCGATTTTAATGGCGGTTTCTCCCTACGCGGTTTTTATCTCCCAAGAAGCGCGTCATTATACTTTAGCGGTTGTATTTGTCCTCATATCTTTAGGCTGTTTTCTGAGGGCAAGCAGCAAAATTATCGACCATAAGAGAATATCCCATACTTTGGTTTTTTTCTGGTTAATTGTCAACTGTCTAGGGTTATTAGTCCACTATTTTTTTAGTTTAACTATCCTCGCAGAAGCGATAACTTTATTATTGATTTTATTCAAGCAAATCAAACAAAAAAACTTTTGGATAACTAATTGGTGGCGTTTAAGTTTAGTTTTTTTAGGTAACTTGAGCTTTATTATTATTTGGTTTATCACGTTTGTACCCAAAGATTATGGCAATCAGATGACTGGTTGGATTCAGAGAGACAATGATAGTTTTTTAGCCGTAATTAGCCCCTTTTTTCAGTTACTGGGAACATTAATAACTATGCTTTCCCTGCTCCCCGTCGAATCAGAATCTTTAATAATTATCTTGATTTCTGGGGCAATAATGATCGGGTTTTTTCTCTGGATTATCCCACAATTAAAAACAGCGTGGCTAGACTCCTATAAACCAGAATTAGGCATTCTATCGGCATTTTTTCTCAGTTCAATTGCTATTTTTTTTGTCATCACTTATCTGCTTTCGATCGATATTACCCGGGGAGCTAGATATAGTTTTGTTTACTTTCCCTCGGTAATTTTAATTCTAGCAATTTTATTAGATAATTGTTGGCAAAGGAAGCAGAAAAGAATAGTAATTATTGTAATTATCATGGCTTTAGTTAGTTCCCTAAGTGTGACTTTTAATTTAGGCTATCGTAAGTATTATCGCCCAGATAAATTAGTTACCACCATCGAAAATAATAGCCGTTATCCGTTAGTAATTGCCACTAGCTATAGGAGTTTGGTGCAGGTGGGAGAAATGATGGGAATTGCTTGGGAATTTAACCAAAGATTTCCCGATAAAAACCCTAAGTTTATCTTAGTTAACCCAGAACAAAAGCCAAATTTTAATCGGTCATCTTCTCCCCCTTTTGAATTATGGTTAATCAATTTCCATTCTTCAATAGATCGAGCGGACTGTCAACCTTCAGAGTTGTCCTCCAATTATGTAACAGGTTATCAATATCAAAAGTTTCTCTGTGGGCGATCGATGGATTATAATAATAAAGTTAAGTAGGGCTATTAACTATGATTATTTGGGTAAATGAACAGATTGATCCCTGTGGTTTAGTACAAGCTTGTATTGCCTGTCAAGACGAACAAGCGGCAAAAGATTGTCATCAAAGTTGGTTAACCAATCTTACGGACGAACAAAAACAAGCGGGGTGGGTAGCAGTTTTAAGAACCGTAGAATCCTGGGATGATGTACCGGTAAATGCTCTGAAGTTAAGTTATTAACTAGGGTTTGCGGCAAAAAGTTTGGCGTGGGTGTGGGGTGTTTTTAAAGTTGAATAGGGAGTTAATCCCACTATTAACAACGTCAATCGATGACAAAATTTTGGCTGCCAGAGCTTTGAGAGCAAAAACAGGCGAAAAGACAGAAGAGAAAGGAGATATCTGGCTAAAATAACGTCAGTTCGGGTTAAGCAGATCTTGCCATGACTTTCAGGAAAGAATAGGACTGACTGGCTACGGTAAAATTAGGGTTTCGGCTTATCTTGAACTGAGGTTAAAATAAAAAATATTTCAGTTATCAATTTTTCGTGAATATCAGAAAAGAAATCACTTTATTGATGATGTGCATGGCATTTTCGGGTACATTTTTCGGTGAGGTTTTCGCTGCTCCACGTCTTGACTGGCACAGTGCCGATTTTGAAGGTCTGCGAGTAATTGCCGAGTCAGCTTGGAAGACCGAATACGAAGCAAAGAAACGCGGGGAAGAACTACACTTCAAATATGGATTTCAAAATCTGGGTATTCTTTGGATTCCTTACTATAGTAATCTATCGGGAAAATCGCTCTATCAAACAATTATCGTTCCAGAGGGCAATTGTGATCGATTTTTACAAGAGAATATTCGACGAATCAATCGCGATGCCTACTGCTTTACACCCAGTAATCGTGGTTTAGCCCCCAACCGTCGAGGTGGTCGGATTTTCTAATTTTATATCTCCCTGGCTGTGGTAATTCTCAACTCAATTTTAGAGTGAGCAAGAAGGCTAAAGCCTAAAATAAAAAAGAGGGCAGGTTTTACCCCACCCTTTGATCCTACTTTAAACGAATTACTAACCGGCGATCGGGTTCCACGCCGCGACTTTCCGTGGTTAAATCGTTTTCTTCCTGAAAAAAGGCATGGATTTGGCGACGTTCCGCCGAAGATAGGGCTTTTAATTCTATTTCCTGTCCTGTTTGCCGCACTTGCGTCGCCGCTTGATTAACCCAGTCGAAAAGTTCTGACTGTCTTTGTTGACGATAGCCATTGATTTCGACAATATAGAACTGATGTTCTGCCGACTCGACACCAATATTCAGAATCGTATTAGCTAGGGATTGAATCGCATCCAGTCCCTCACCCTTGTTAGCGAGGAGAAGTTCCACTTGTTGGGGACTCAATTGACTGCTATCAATAATTAACCAACAGGAGGAAGGTCCAATTCCCAATTCCTGCACTCCAATCTGGACATCTGCGGGCATGGCCATCAACTTTAGCAGTTTTTCCAGCCATTGTTTAGCTTTCTCGCTATTTTGCTCCCATATACTCATTACGATGTTTTTTCCTTTTTCTTGCTAGAACGTTTTTCAAAGGGGAGAGCATCGCGGGATTTTTCCGTTTTTTCCTGTTCCGCTACCAATTTTTGCAGGTTTTCCGGTAAAGGTTCCCGCATCAAAATCACCGTTTGAATAGTTTGGAAGATGTTCGCAGTTAGGATATACATCAATACCCCCGCCGGTAAGGGGAAAAACAGGAACATCATACTAAAAATTATCGGGGTGATTTTATTCACCGTTTGCTGTTGTTGGGCTGCTCCCCCCGAAGGAGCGCCGGCACCGGATAACTCTTGGTTAACATAGATACTAATACCGAAAGCGATCACCATCGCCAAGATATCCCAGTGAATTTCACCATTGGCACCGGTTGCCCCAATTCTTCCCAGGGCCTCAATAAAGAGAAAACCCGTATTAGCGGCAATCCCCGGCACGATAACTTTAATACTGGCATCTCCGGGGGCTAAAGCGACGATGGAACCGTCTTCATTAACTTGCACCAGTTCTTGACCTTTAACCACCTCGTAGGTGGGTTTTAGGTTATTTTCGGGTGCTTCCGTGGCTAATTGGCTTAAAGACTTGCCCTGGTCGTTTTGCAGGTCGATTTTTACCTGTTCTCCCGGGGCGATTTTATTGCCTTGGGGTAAAAAAGCGGTGATGGGATAGTGGAGAGACTCGTCAATATAAACGTTTTGGGGTTTGGTGCCATAGGGTTGGCGCTGGACGAGGGCGATTTGTTCGCTCGGTAACACCTGTAAATCGACGGTGTAGTTAATATCCGAGAAGGGGGAACCCCGCAGCGTCGCAAATAAAGCCAAAAGAATCGGCATTTGTAATAACAGGGGTAAACAACCGGCCAAGGGATTGCCCAACTCCTGCATTAATTTGCCCATTTCCTCCTGTTGTTTTTGGGGGTCATTTTTGTAACGTTGTTGAATTTCTGCCTGTCTTTCCTTCATCAAGGGTTGAGTGATTCGCATTTTTCTCATATTGCGAATCTGGCCGGCGCTGAGGGGAAAGACGGCAAATCTGACCACCAGCGTTAAAGCAATGATGGCGAAACCGTAACTATGCACAATCCGAAAGAAAAAATCTAGGATTGGCAACATGATATTTGTGGAAATAAATCCGACTCCAAAATCCATGGCTTTAATCTATGCCTTCTCGTTTAATGGGGGTTCACTTTGACAAATCTAATTTATCGAATCGCGGTGATCGATTATTTTGTTTTATTGACTGATGATCGATTCTAGGGGACGACCGGTTTTATCGGCGACTCTTTCGGCAATGTAGTCATGAATTTCCCGGAATTTCGGCATCGCGCGCATTTCTAAACGACTTCTATCCTTGAGAGTTACGACAATGTCTCCCCAAATACCAATTCCTCTCGGCATTTTTGCCACTTTTGCCACTTCTGAATAGATAATATCTGTGCGATCGCGTCCCATCCAACCCCCAGTGATTGAAATCCGCCGATCGGTTATCTTATATCTTAACCAGATTGCCCGCACCACTGCCCCAACGGTTAAAGGTAAACAAATCACTGTAAATCCTAGCAGTATATTGATGATTAGGTCGCCGATGTGCGGACCGCCTTCATAAAAAGTTTCTTCTTTAATGCCCATGAATTATATTGGCCTTCACTAACAACTGCTTTAATTCTCGCAAAAAATGTTCATAATTGCACTCGATCGCCCCGGGACGGATAATGATTATTCCTCGCCATCCTGTCGCTATTTCTGGCAATAACTGCCGAATTACCGCTCTTATTTGCCTTTTTAGTCGATTACGAACCACCGCTTTTTTACTAACTTTCTTGCTAATCGAGATGCCAAAACGACTGGGAAGAGGCTTATCCGGGCCAGAATCCTCTAAACTAATTAAGGTTAAGTGGGAACCGTGATAACGCTTCCCTGTTCCATAGACAGCTTGAAAATCCTGTCGATGTTTTAAGCGATGAACTTGGGGTAATCCCACGAAAATTAGTCGGTTCCCAGAATAACCTAAACACTTAAACGATAGCGTCCTCTTTTCCGACGAGCTTTAATCACTTTACGTCCGTTGACGCTACGCATTCTCGCTCTAAATCCGGAAGTGCGCTTCTGTTTGCGCGTGGTTCCTTCTAAAGTACGTTTACTCACTGCTGATTTTTCTCCTTAAGATAGAGTTAGTCTATAGATATTAAAGACACAATTTTTGATTATAACAAAATTCCTAGGAATTTGGAAGCCTATGGTCAAGCTCCGTTTTGGTCGGGATATCTGTAATTGTCTCCCGGTGGCTGAAAAGCGCGAATGGTTAGTCACTAATGGTATTGGGGGTTTTGCCTCGGGAACTGTGGCCGGATTGCTAACGCGCTGTTATCATGGCCTGTTGATCGCTGCTTTGGCTCCACCGACGAAAAGAACACTTCTAGTGACTAAAATCGATGAATCGGTACAATATAACCAGAAACTCTATCATCTGGCCAGCAATCGCTGGTTAGGTGCTACGATCGAACCACAAGGCTATATTAATATCGAAAGTTTTCATCTGGAAGGGACAATTCCCGTCTGGACTTTTATCTGTGGGGATGCCTTACTAGAAAAGCGTATCTGGATGGAACAGGGAGAAAATACCACCTATACCCGCTATACCTACCTTCGCGGCAATTCTCCTTTAACCCTGAATCTGACTGCTTTTGTCAATTATCGCGATTTTCACGGCAATACCCAGAGTTTTAACTGGCAAATGGCTATTAGTCCCCTAGAAAAAGGAGTAAGAGTGATTGCCTATGACAATGCTGTACCTTTTTATCTATTAATCAGTCAGGGAGAGGTTTTTCCCGCTCATATCTGGTATTATAGCTTTGATTTGGCCGTGGAACGTTATCGTGGTTTAATCGATCGAGAAAATCATCTCCATGTGGCTAGTTTTTCGGCTACTCTTAAAGTGGGAGAATCGGTGACAATTGCCGCTAGTACCCGTCCCGATCCGAATTTAGACGGTCAATCTTCTCTAGAGTCTCGCTATCGCTACGAAAATAGTCTGATTAATCCCCAGCAGCCGCCATGGATTCAACAACTTACCCTCGCTGCCGACCAGTTTATCGTTAGTCGTCCTCTCCGGGATCAACCGGACGGCAAAACGATAATCGCGGGTTATCCTTGGTTTGGTGATTGGGGTCGCGATACGATGATCTCCCTAAGAGGATTAACTTTGACTACAGGCAGATCTGCGATCGCCCGTCAGATTTTACTAACTTTTTCCCGTTATCTAGACCGGGGTTTATTGCCCAATTTACTGCCCGATGGCGGAGAAATGCCCGAATATAACGCTGTCGATGCTATTCTTTGGTATTTTGAAGCCATTCGTTCCTATTTTAACCAAAGCCAAGATTTTGAGTTTCTCAAAACTATTTATCCCGCTTTAACGGAAGTGATCGCTTGGTTTCGTCGCGGTACTCGCTACAATATTCACCTAGATGACGATGGTTTGATCTATGCTGGCGAAACGGGAGTACAGTTAACTTGGATGGATGCCAAAGTTGATGATCTGGTGATTACTCCCCGCATCGGCAAACCCGTAGAAATTAATGCCCTTTGGTTCAATGCCCTAAAAATTATGGTTCAATTTGCCCATTATTTGGGCATGGATGCCACTGATTACGAAAAAATGAGAGAAATGACCTTAAAAGGGTTTTCTCGCTTCTGGGACGATTCTCTAGGGTACTGTTACGATGTTTTAGATACGGACAAGGGTAATGATGCCAGTTTACGACCGAATCAACTTTTTGCCCTGTCTTTGTCGGTGGAGGAGTTATTAAATTCCCCACAGAAAAAGGCCATTCTCGATATTTGTGCTTTAAAACTTTTGACTTCTCGCGGTTTGCGATCGCTAGATGTGGATCATCCTGATTACCGTGGCGTTTACAGTGGGGATCGCTTAAAAAGAGATAGTGCCTACCATCAGGGGACAGTCTGGGGATGGTTATTAGGGGCATTTATCGAAGCCCATCTAAAAGTCTATCGCGATCCCATCCTAGCCCAGAGTTTTTTAACACCGATGATTGACCATCTTCGGGATAGCTGTATCGGTAATTTAAGTGAAATTTTCGATGGTAATGCTCCTTTTACTCCTAGGGGTGCTTTTGCCCAAGCATGGACGGTGGCAGAGGTATTAAGGGTTTGGCAAGGGATCCAAGAATTTCGGCCATAATCCTTTAAAATAAGCAATGGTTAGGTGTGTTAAACCCCCCAAAAGACCGACCCTAAAAACCTCAGTTAGACCGTTAAAGACAAAACTCTTATGCAGAAACCGCAAGTTATTTTTCTCGATGCTGTGGGAACCCTTTTTGGGGTAAAAGGCAGTGTCGGAGGAATTTATAGTCAAATAGCGGCGGATTTTGGGGTAGAGGTGGCGGCCGAGAGTCTAGAACAGTCTTTCTTGGCTATTTTCCCCACTTCTCCCCCCCTAGCTTTTCCTGACGTTGAACCGGCACAAATTCCTGAGTTAGAGTATCGCTGGTGGCGATCGCTGACTGGGGCAGTTTTTAATAATTTAGGTTATCTGGAAAGATTTCCCGATTTTGAGGCTTTTTTTGGCGAACTTTATCATCATTTTGCCACGGCCGAGCCTTGGGTGCTGTACGAGGATGTCATTCCCGCTTTAAGACTCTGGCAGATTCAGGGGATCGAGTTGGGCATTATTTCTAATTTTGATAGTCGTATCTACCAAGTTTTGGCCGAATTAGGCTTAGAATATTTTTTTCGATCGATCACGATTTCTTCCCAGACAGGAGCAGCTAAACCCGATCGGGAAATTTTTCAAATTGCCCTGCAAAAACATGATTGTCCCCCCGCACAAGCTTGGCATATTGGCGATAGTAAAAAAGAGGACTATCAAGGGGCAAAAGCCTTGGGTATAGAAGCGTTTTTAATTAAAAGATAAAAGCGAGAAAAAGTCTTTCAGTGGGAAGAGGGGATAGGGAGGAAAAACATATCCCCAAAACCAAAATATCTGAACACTTTTTGATGTGGAGGTGTTAGAGGGATTCCTGGGATGGAATGGAAGGAGATTCGGACTGATCAGCGTTAGGATCTGTCTCTTTGGGGGCGGCCACTTTTACCAAAGCATGACGCAAAACATCTTCTCCGAGAGTGTATCCTCGCACTAGCTGCTCGACTACCGTGCCTTCGGGATGTTCATCGGTGTACTCCCGCATCATCGCTTCGTGGTAGCTAGGATCAAAGGGTTGACCTTCCGGACGCATGGGGGAAACGCCCAAACGCTTGAGACTGTCCACTAAGGTTTTATAGACCCCTTGGTAACTCTTGTGAATACCCATCTCGCCATCGTTAGCTGGTTTAATTTGAGTACGAGCGCGCTCAAAATTATCCACCACACCAAGAATTTCCATCAGGGTTTTGCCCTTGATTTTTGTTTCCAGTTCCTCTTTTTCCTTGGCCGTGCGTTTGCGAAAATTGTCGAACTCGGCTGCTAGAGTGATATAGCGTTTCTTATAGGCATCAACCTGTTGGGTTTGTTCCTCTAACTGCTGTTTGAGAGTATCAATTTCCTCTTGTAGAGTATCGATAGTCATTCCGCCTAGAAAGGAAAATTCCTCGCTAGAGGCGGCCTTGTCCGTCACCGTTTTGGCTTCATCGGTGACACTGGCTTCTGATTCGTTTGTAGGAGATTCAGGGGAATTAGAAGAGGATTCTTGGTTTTCGTCGAAAATTGCCGAGGTATTTGGTTCTGCACTCATGGTATAGGATTTTAGTGGGGAATTTGGCAATATATGACCATTTAATGCTGATTTTGGTCTTTAAGTACCAGCTAATAATCAAGGTTTAACCCTTAATGTAACATTTTGTGGACAAGATCCGTAACTAGATATAAGCGGCCCCGATAGATAATCAGTGATCTAGAAAAATTTTTGCTAGAATGCAGTTTTCTCAGTAAAATTGGGAAGATTAAAGGGTAGTGAAGAGGTTAGGAATCGTCTATGACATTTTCTTCCAAGAAAACCCGTGCTGTCGCCCTACGCAATTACTTTTCCCCCTTTGGTAACAAGTTAGTGCAGTCGGGCTATATCGGTGCCGAGCAAATGCAACAGGCCCTGGTAGAAACGCGGAAATCGGGACGATCGCTAGTAGAAATATTGCAAAAACTAACCGGGCGGCCTTTGCCCCCGGATTTACAGCGACAGTATAAGAAAAACCAGTTATTTGAACTAAAAATTCTCTACGGAGTCGAATCGCTCGACCCAGAATTGAGCGATGTGGATGGACTGGAAATAGCCAGGCTGATCGATTCTTTGATTCCGATCGATCTTTGTCGTCGCTATCGTCTCATCCCCCTGCGTCGAATCGAAGGAGAGCCAGCCGCGATTTTGATAGCCATGGTCGATCCCGACAACCTCGCGGCTACTGACGATATCAATCGTATTCTCCGCCCCAGGGAGTTAGGTTTACAGCGTTTGGTGATTGCTGGGGAAGATTATGAAAGATTACTGGAAAAATTCCACTCGGCTCAATCGGAACTAGAACGGGAGAAAGCCCGACTGCAAAAAGAAAAAGAACTGGAAAAACTCTCGGATCTGACCGATATTGTCGGCAGTCTTGATTTGACCTCTGGTGTTGCTAACGATGAAGTGGCCGATGATCTCGGAGAAGGGGATGCTAATCAAGCCCCCGTCATCAACCTTGTCAATAAAATTATAGCTAAAGCTCTACAGGAAGGATCCTCCGATATTCACATCGAACCCCAAGAAGAATTCCTGAAAATTCGCTTTCGCAAAGATGGAGTTCTTCATCAAGCTTTTGAGCCACTGCCGAAAAAAATTGCCCCGGCGGTCACAGCCCGGTTTAAAATCATGGCCGATCTCGATATTTCCGAACGTCGTCTTCCCCAGGATGGTAAAATTCGGCGGATGTATCAAGGACGAAAAGTAGATTTTCGGGTTAATACCCTGCCCAGTCGCTACGGGGAAAAAGTCTGTTTAAGGATTCTCGATAACTCGGCTACCCAGTTGGGTTTAGATAAACTAATCACCGATCGAAATACTCTGCAAATTTTCCGGGACTTGGCCAGTCGTCCCTTTGGTCTGTTGCTGGTGACAGGCCCCACTGGTTCGGGAAAATCCACCACTTTATACTCGGTGTTAGCGGAAAGAAATCACCCCGGAATTAATATTAATACCGCCGAAGACCCGATCGAATATTCTCTGCCAGGCATCACCCAGGTGCAGATAATTCGCGAAAAAGGCATGGATTTCGCCTCGATTCTGCGGGCATTCCTGCGACAAGACCCGGATGTGATTCTGGTGGGAGAAACTAGGGATAGGGAAACGGCTAAAACGGTGATCGAGGCCGCCTTAACCGGTCACTTGGTCTTAACTACCCTACACACCAACGATGCCGCAGGTGCGATCGTTCGTCTTGATAAGATGGGGATTGAACCGTTCATGATTTCTGGTTCTCTGTTGGGAATCTTGGCCCAGCGTCTCGTGCGGCGCGTCTGTACCCAGTGTCGGGTCGCCTATCACCCTAGTCAAGAGGAATTAGCCCGTTTTGGTCTTTCCGCTGCCAATGAACAGGAAGTGACTTTTTATAAAGCTAATACCCTAACTATGGAGGAAATTCAACAAGCGCGAAAACAGGGCAATCTCTGCCTTAAGTGTGCTGGCAGCGGTTACAAAGATCGCATCGGTGTCTATGAGGTAATGCAGAATAGTGAACGAATACAGCAGTTAATTAACCAAGGGGCGACAACCGATCGCATTAAGGAGGCGGCCGTTGATGAGGGCATGGTGACACTCCTAGCCTATAGTTTAAATCTGGTGCGCGAGGGTTACACCACCCTCGAAGAAGTAGAACGGGTGACACTGACCGATTCTGGTCTAGAAGCGGAATTAAAAGCCAAACGGAAAAGCGGTTTAATCTGTAGTGGTTGTCGCGCTGAACTACAACCAGAATGGCTCGATTGTCCCTATTGTATGAGACCGCGATTTAGTTATTAAGATAGTTTTTCAGTTATCAGTGATCAGTTATGAGATTTGAGTTTTAAGTAAGGAGTATTAAGTGAGTAGTCTTAAATAGCACTTTCCCAATGTCTTTTTACTGGTTACTGTTCACTATAGATGGGGTTTAACTTATGGAATTAATGATCGAAGATTTAATGGAACAATTGGTCGAGATGGGCGGTTCCGATATGCACATTCAGTCCCGTGCGCCGGTCTATTTTCGCATTAGTGGCAAACTCATCCCGATTAATGAAAAATCTTTAACCCCGCAAGATTGTCAGAAATTGATTTTTAGTATGCTCAATAATACTCAAATAAAAGAGTTAGAGCAGAATTGGGAATTAGACTGTTCCTACGGGGTGAAAGGATTAGCAAGATTTAGGATCAATGTTTATAAAGAAAGGGGAGCCTATGCAGCTTGTTTACGCGCTTTGTCCTCTAAAATGCCTAACTTTGAACAATTAAATTTACCAGAAGTGATCCGAGAATTATCGGAAAGACCGAGGGGATTAATTCTCGTAACTGGTCAAACAGGTTCAGGTAAAACTACCACTTTAGCGGCAATTTTAGACTTAATTAATCGGACTAGGTCTGAACATATTTTAACTGTAGAAGACCCAATTGAATACGTTTTTCCTAATATAAAAAGCCTGTTTCACCAACGACAAAAAGGAGAAGATACCAAGAGTTTTGCTAACGCACTAAGAGCAGCTTTACGGGAAGATCCTGATATTATCCTTGTGGGAGAAATGCGGGATTTAGAAACAATTAGTTTGGCAATCACGGCGGCGGAAACCGGTCACTTAGTCTTCGGAACCCTACACACTAGCTCGGCAGCGGGAACAGTGGATCGGATTATTGACGTTTTCCCCGCTAACCAACAGGCACAAATTCGCGCCATGTTATCCAATTCTTTACTAGCAGTTTTTAGTCAAAACCTAGTCAAGAAAAAAAATCCCAAACCGGGGGAATTTGGACGGACAATGGTACAGGAAATCATGGTGGTAACTCCAGCGATCGCTAACCTAATTCGCGAAGGAAAAGCCCCCCAAGTTTACTCGGCAATTCAAACGGGAATGAAGCTAGGAATGCAAACTATGGAACAGGGATTAGCTAATTTAGTTGTTAGCGGTGTTATATCCTTTGAAGAGGCAATTTCTAAAAGTAGTAAACCCGATGAATTACAACGTCTGGTCGCTGGGTCCGTTGCTAACGCCAAAACTAAAGCCCGTTTCTAATGATAAATACTGTTTAAAAGGCATAGGAGATTGGGGAGTACCGAAGCAGGGACAATAAATAAAAATAATCTCCTGACTCCTGATGGCTAACAGCTAACAGCTAAAAAACTGATAACTGATAACTGATAACTAATTTGTCCTATGCCTACTTTTGTCGCACAAGTTAAAAGCAGCTCTGGAAAAGTTTTCCAAGAGAAAGTTGAAGCTATGTCTCCCGATCATGCTCGAATGATACTGAAGGCAAAATATGCCGCCGTCGGTAAAGTCAAAAAAGCGGGAGGAGAGATCGATCTTTCTAGTTTAGAGTTGATATTTGCCAAGATTTCCATCAAAGATAAAGCGGTTTTTTCCCGTCAATTTTCGGTAATGATTAATGCTGGTGTGCCGATTATGAGATGTTTGGGAGTTTTGGGGGATCAATCCAGTAATCCCAAGATGAGAAAAGCACTACAAGCGATTAGCACCGAAGTACAGCAAGGGAGTCCGTTATCGCAAGCGATGGCCAAACATACCGAATGTTTTGATGAACTTTATGTCAGTATGATCGAAGCTGGAGAGACGGGGGGGGTACTCGATGAAGTGCTGCTCCGTCTCTCGAAACTTTTGGAAGATATGGCCCGCTTGAAAAACCAGATTAAATCAGCGATGACCTATCCGGTAGCGGTGGGAATTTTGGCGATAATTGTGTTTTTCGGGATGACCATCTTTTTAATTCCCGTGTTTGCCAAAATTTTCACCGATTTGAAGGTGCCACTACCAGCTTTAACGCAATTTATGCTCTTTTTAAGTGGTGTGATGCGTAGTTGGTTGATTTTAATTCCGATTGTCACCATTGCCGCCACGGTTTTTTTGCTGCGTCGCTATTACAAAACCCCGATAGGTCGTCTGCAAATTGACTGGTTTTTCCTTAAAATG
This sequence comes from Microcystis sp. Msp_OC_L_20101000_S702, assembly GCF_007095705.1. Lineage (NCBI taxonomy): Bacteria > Bacillati > Cyanobacteriota > Cyanophyceae > Chroococcales > Microcystaceae > Microcystis > Microcystis sp. Msp_OC_L_20101000_S702. The sequence goes on along the minus strand of NZ_SFBO01000026.1, from coordinate 17,696 downwards.
CCCCTTTTTGGCGATTTGAATAAAAAATCGGCTGTGGCTAGATTTTGCCGGGTTTTTGGGACTCTGACGCGTTCTGGTGTCCCGATTTTGAATTCCCTTGATATAGTTTCTAATACGGTGGGTAATCAGGTAATTGCTAATACGATCGCTAGTGCTAAGAAGGAAATTCAGCAGGGGGGAATGATGAGTTTGTCCCTACAAAAAGCCAATGTTTTCCCACCTTTGGCCATTCAAATGATTAGTATTGGTGAAGAAACAGGAGAATTAGATGCCATGATGATGAAAGTGGCGGATTTCTACGAAGATGAGGTGGAACAGGCCGTTAAAGCTTTAACCAGTATCATTGAACCCTTGATGATGGTTGCTATTGGGGTGATGGTGGGAACTATTCTTGTGTCTATGTACCTACCCATGTTTAAAGTCTTCGACGCCTTGCAATAAGTTTATCAGTGATCAGTTATCAGTGACTATTGCCGGTAGCCTGAAATCAACCAGATTTTAATTTTCATCTCCTTTTATTTGATTAGGTGAATCTGTCTCTTAGGAAACTTTTGGTTGTTCAAAATTACCGGCCAGCTTTGGTTGATGATTCCTTGGAATTAGTCGATCAAGATTAGCTGACTTTCTGGGGTTAGAGCATAAAGGGAACAATTTACGATGGTTAAGCTCCTAAAATCAAACGCTGACGATGAAAATTAAGCAGCGAAATCTCTTGGCCAGAAACCCTTTCTAACATCTCGACGATATGATCGGGCTGTAGTAAAGTGCCATCATTGCGACAACTGCCCACATAGCACAAAACGGCTTGTTTGTCAACAGTTTTTAACTCTAATTCATATAATTGTTCTCGCAGATTAATCGTGACTTTTTTGCCGGATTTGGTGGTTTTTTCCCGTTCCATCACCGTTGCTTGTTTAATTGCCTCGATCCAATTTTGCCACTGTTGGCAGTCAATTCCCTCGCTATTAAAAGTGAGCAAATACTCGGCTTTTTCTAACACACGGGTGGCAGCAGGAGCATTTAAGGGAATTTCTTCCACCTGATAAACCGGCAAATCTGCGGGTAATTGTGCGGTTAACTGCTGTTTAAACGTCTCTAAATCCATCACTTTTGTCAATTCAAAATCGACAATCTCACCGCTACTGGTTGCTCCCAAGGATAAGGCATTTGCGATCGAAATGCGCGGACCGGGGTGAAATCCACCGGTAAAGGAAATGGGAATAGCAGCCCGACGGACGACGCGATCAAATAAACGCACCAGATCCAAGTGGCTAACTAGAGCCATTTCGCCAATTTTGCCAAACCAAACCCGAATTCTTTGGGTGCGTTCTTGATTGGGTTGAAAATGTCCGGCAAAAGCGGGAATCGGGGGCGCTTCAATGACGATATTATGACCAAAATCGACGCTACAAACGCCACAATGGGAACAACCCTCAAAAGAACAATCGGGGACCGTTGCCGCGTCTAGGGCGCGTTTTAAGTCCTCCTCTAGCCATTTTTTATCGATACCGGTATCCAGATGATCCCAGGGCAAAGGACGCTCTAAAATATCTTTGTCTGTATCGGCAAAAATATGCCATTCTCCCTGTTCTATCTGACGATATTTCCAGGTTAAACCAGATTCTTCGATCGCCTGTGACCATGCTTGATAGGCTTTTTCCGTATTATCCCACCAAGCATCCATCCCGGCTCCCAATTGCCAAGCGCGCAGCACCACTTTCCCTAAACTTCTGTCACCGCGACCGATAAAATCTTCCATGGCCGAGATGCGGACATCGGTATAATTGACTTTTACCCCTCTCATGCCTTGGAATTCCTGTCTTAATAACTCCTGTTTGCGGATAAATTCGGCCGTGGAGACGGAATGCCACTGGAAGGGGGTATGGGGTTTAGGGGTAAAATTCGAGATAGTTAGGGTAAAATCGAGGGGTTTCCGCTTCGGTAAACGACATTCCCGACGCAACCAGCGCAGGGTTTCCGCGATACCGATGACATCCACATCGGTTTCCCCCGGCAAACCGATCATAAAATAGAGTTTGACCTTATCCCAACCCTGTTCGACGGCAGTTTTTATCCCTCTGAGTAATTCTTCGTTGGTTAACCCTTTGTTAATTACATCGCGCATTCGTTGGGTTCCCGCTTCCGGTGCAAAGGTTAAACCCGATTGACGATTGCCCCCAATTATGTTAGCAATATTTTCGTCAAAGCGATCGACTCTTTGACTGGGTAAGGATAGAGATATATTCTCATTCTGGAGACGGTTTTTAATCTCCATACCCACGGCAGGTAAAGCTAGATAATCGGAGCAACTGAGAGATAATAGAGAAAATTCGTTATATCCCGTCGCTCGCATTCCTTTTTCAATCGATTCGATTACTGCTTCCGGTTGCACATCCCGCGCAGGACGGGTTAACATCCCCGGTTGACAAAAACGACATCCCCGAGTGCAACCGCGACGAATTTCCACCACTAGGCGATCATGGACTGTTTCGACGAAGGGAACTAAACCGATAGAATAGGCTGGGATAGGAGTGGCTACCCGGCGTAAAATTCTTTGCGGTACATCGTCACGATTGGGGATAACTGCACCAATTGGGGTGACATCGTAGAAACGCGGCACATATACCCCCGGAATTTGGGCTAAATCTAGCAATAGTTCTTCTTTGCTTAGATTAGCTAGTTTACCTTCTTCTAAAATTAAACCGATTTCTGGCAATAATTCTTCGCCATCACCAAGGGCGATAAAATCAAAAAAGTCGGCGTAGGGTTCGGGGTTAGAGGTGGCAGTTTGTCCCCCGGCAAAAATTAGCGGATAGTTACCCGCATCTCTTTCTCTCCAAGTCAAGGGAATTGCCGCTAGGTCGAGCATTTCTAAAATATTGGTGGCTCCTAGCTCATAACTGAGACTAAAACCCAGAATATCAAAATCTGTGAGGCAACGACGGGATTCTAGGGCAAATAAGGGGGTTTTTGTCTGTTTGAGTTTTTGGGCTAAATCCGGTGCGGGTAAATAAGTGCGATCACAGAGTTGGCGGGGTTGTGCATTGAGGATATTGTAGAGGATAATATGGCCGAGGTTAGATGCCCCCACTTCGTACACTTCCGGATAGGTTAACACCCAACGAACCACCGCACTTGCCCATTCTTTATGTTTAGCACCTAACTCGTTGCCCAAATAACGCGCTGGTCGAAAAATGTCGGGGGTGAGCAGTTGGTCTAAAGCAATAGTCACGGCAATCTACCTCAGATATCGTCAGCAATGGGTGCTTTTCTACTATAGCAGCCAGAATCGAGTCAGTTATCAGTTATCAGTTATCAGTTATCAGAGTTCAGTTCACTGATTACTGTTTACTGTTCACTGAAAATACTTCCCACTTCCCCATCTCCCTAAAATTCCAGAGGTTATAAGATAATTAAGCGACGATGAAAGAACCGTTAATTGAATTGAGAGGAGTATCGAAAAGATTCGGGGATAATGTTATTCTCGACGGTTTAGATTTAACCATTTATCGAGGGGAGGCCCTGGTAATTATCGGTCCGTCGGGGACGGGAAAATCAACGGTTTTACGGTTAATTGCGGGATTAACGGGGATAAATGCGGGAGAAATTCGTATTAAAGGCCAATTGCGTCAGGGATTGCTAGAAGATGGTCGAGAAGCGATGCGAACTTCCTTAGTTTTTCAACAAACGGCCCTGTTTGATTCTCTCACCGTCGGGGAAAATGTCGGTTTTTATCTTTATGAACAAACTAATTTAAAAAAAGCCATAATTAGGGAATTAGTGGAAAAAAGCTTGGAAATGGTCGGTTTACAGGGAATTAGTGACCTTTATCCTTCGGAACTATCGGGGGGAATGCGTAAACGGGTGGCTTTTGCCCGCGCTATTATCACTAATCCCGATAATCCGGCTGATAATCCTGAATTACTGCTGTATGATGAACCTACCGCCGGATTAGACCCAATAGCTTCTACAATTATCGAGGATCTAGTGCGGACTCTCCATGAAAAATCAGGGTCTGCGAACACCTATGTGATGGTTTCTCACCAACAAAGTACCATCCGACGCACCGCCGATCGAGTAGTATTTCTCTATCAGGGAAAAGTGCAATGGCAGGGAGTGGTGGCAGATATCGATCGTACCGATCATCCCATGATTCGGCAATTTTTTAGCGCCAGCATTGAGGGACCGATTAGGACAATCGTTTAAGCTAGATTAAGCTAAATTAAGAACTATCGAGAATGAGAGAAAAATCATGCAGAGTTCGCGAGCTTTACGGGAAGGAAGACTAGGTTTGTTTGCCCTAGGCGGATTATTGGTCTTTGGGGTGCTCGCTATCTGGGTTCGCGGGGGAGGATTTGGTCAAAGAACCTATCAATTAATCTTCGAGTTTGCCGACGTGGAAGGGTTACAAGTCGGGGCGCCGGTGCGTTTTCGCGGGGTGAGAGTGGGAAGAATTACGAGTTTTATCCCGGGAAGCAATCAAGTGGAAGTTATTGCCGAAATCGCTTCTGCTACTTTAGTTATGCCTAGGAAGGTAACTGTTACTACCAATCTTTCCGGATTAATTGGGGAGGCAGCCATCGATATCACTCCCTTAGTTTCTTTAAGTGCTGAGGCCAAAAATCTCGACCCTCTTAGTCCCGACTGTGATCAACAGTTAATTCTCTGTAATAATAGCCGTTTACAGGGGAAAACAGGAACACAATTAATGTCTAGTGTTGGTCGTTTAGTGGATACTTTTACCAGTCCTGAATTTGTGGGTAATCTCAATGATGTCACCAAAAATACCGCTATAGCAGCTCAAAAAATCGCCCGTTTATCCGATGATACCTCCCAGACTATCCGTAATGCCCAAAGAGAAATCTCTCGTCTATCTTTGGAATTAGCTACCACCAGTCGCTCGGTGACTAATACGGCTAATAATGCCTCCCGTTTTGTCAATACTTTAGATAATACCGTTCAGGAAAATCGCAGTCAAATCAGCAGAACTTTTCAACAATCTTCCCAATTAGTCGCTAATCTTAATGCTGTTCTCAGCGAAAATCGTGGACAAATTGTTAATACTCTCGATAATATTAATCAAGCTAGTTTAGGTATTGGCAGTCTCGCTAATAATCTCAATAATACCGCCATGAGGTTGAATGCTGGTTTAGATGAAATTGATACTAAACAAGTCATGCAAAATGTCGAGACTATTTTGAATAATGCAGTGGAAACATCGAATAATTTACGAGAAATTACTAAAACTATTAACGATCCTGCTACAATTGTCGTGCTGCAAAAAACTCTCGAATCCGCTAGGGTGACTTTTGAAAATACTCAAAAAATCACCTCCGATATTGATGAGTTAATCGGTGATCCCCAATTTCGCGAGAATTTAAGACGTTTAATTGATGGCTTAAGTAATCTGCTTTCTTCTGGGGAACAGTTAGAATATAATTTGCGTATCGCTCAAACTTTAGATACCATGACTCAAGAGTTAGCTAAACAAAAAGTTTTGACCATCTCTCGACCTTCTTTAAATCCTAAGCAAATGCAACTCTATCCCCAATTTATCGTTCAACAACCCCCCACGAGTGAAAAATGACAAAACAGCACAATTCAAGCGATTGGCAGTGAACAGTAATCAGTGAACTGAAAACTCACATCTGATAACTGATAACTGATAACTGATAACTGATAATAATATGTTGAAATCAATTTGTATTACTCTTGGAACTCGTCCCGAAGCGATTAAATTAGCTCCCGTTATTCGTGCTTTTCAAGAATCGGAACAGTTTCAAACCCATGTAATTCTGACGGGACAGCATAAAGAAATGGTAGCGCAGGTGATGGAATTATTTGCTTTAAAAGCAGATGAAAATCTCGATATTATGCAAACCCGTCAAACTTTAACTGATATTACTTGCCGTAGTTTACGCGGTTTAGAAACAGTTTTTGAGCGCATAAAACCAGATTTAATTATTGTGCAAGGTGATACTACTACCGCTTTTGCTGCTGCTTTAGCGGCTTTTTATCAACAAATTCCTATCGCCCATGTGGAAGCAGGATTAAGAACTAATGATATCTATAATCCCTATCCCGAAGAAGCTAATCGCCGCCTAATTTCTCAACTGACGACCCTACATTTTGCTCCCACTACTTTAGCCGTGGAAAATTTACAAAAATCTGGGGTGACAGGAAATATTCACCACACCGGCAATACGGTTATTGATGCTTTATTAACCGTAGCTAAAACCGCCCCAGAATGTCAAATTGCGGGCTTAAATTGGTCAGATTATCGGGTTTTATTAGCCACGGTTCACCGCCGGGAAAATTGGGGCGAACCCTTACAGGATATTATCAAAGGATTGACTTTGTTGTTAGAAAAATATGCCGATACAGCCCTATTATTACCCCTGCATCGTAATCCCACCGTCCGAGAACCAATTCAGTCTGTTTTGGGCAATCATCCTAGGGTATTTTTAACTGAACCTCTCGATTATGCCGAGTTAGTGGGGGCGATTCAACGCTGTTATTTATTATTAACTGATTCTGGAGGCATTCAAGAAGAAGCCCCTAGTTTAGGAAAACCGGTTTTAGTATTGCGAGAAACCACGGAAAGACCGGAAGCAGTACAAGCGGGAACAGCGAAATTAATTGGTACTAATCCGGAGCAAATTTTAGCAGAAGCGGGAGAATTATTAGGGGATAAAATCGCCTATGATCGTATGGCTAATGCCATTAATCCTTTTGGAGATGGACAAGCATCCCAAAGAATCCTCCAAATCGTCCAAGATTTTTTGGCTTAATCTATGACTACTTGGTTGGGTATCGACCCCGGATTAGCGATTGTCGGTTGGGCTATTCTCCGGGATAATAGTGAGTTAGTGCCGATCTTAGTCGATTACGGCACGATCGAAACTTCTAAAAATCTTTCTACTGCCCAGCGTTTGATCGAAATTGAACGGGATTTAAAGGAGTTAATCGCAGAATATAAACCGGGGGAAATTGCCGTGGAAATGCCCTTTTTTAACCGGCAAATCAAGGCAGCCGGTGGAGTCCTGCAAGCATTGGGAATTATCAATCTAGTTAGCTGTCGCGATGGGGGAATTGAACCGATTTTCCTCCATCAAGCTAGTTGGAAATGTCATCTGGGCCATGGTAGGGCCACTAAAGCTGAGGTGGCCGAACAAATTAAGTATTTATTCGGATTGACAAAAATGCCTATTAATGATGCTGTAGATGCTATAGCGATCGCATACGCTGCTTTCAGTGGCGTTCGCAATCAAATCTCTTGAAGCAATTTGACGAAATTGGCGCAAAAATTTAGCTGACAACTAAAAGCCATCTTTAAGCTTGCACTATCTTAGTTCGATGGGACGGTTGAAGATAATAAGGCCTTCAAATATCTTTGATTAGCGTTGGGTTTCCTTCCTCAACCCAACCTACCATATCAGCGATCGCACCAAAGGGTTTAAGTGTGGAATTGTGATAATTGTCATCGTCAATGCTAATAAAAATATGGTATAGTTCTTAAACGATTATAAGTTTAAAATAATGAAAATAAATGAAAATAAAAGTTTCCCAAAAAAAGGGATCATCAAACGAAGTTAACCCTCAGTTAAAGGATATTGCCTATTCGATGGACGCACTGATTCCAGGCTTTTATATTTGGTTGGGTTCTTTTTGTTGGCGATTGGGGGGTAGTGATGCAGAAGAAAGTTATCCAGGAAGAATACATAGTTTTGCTGGTATCAGCTTAGTTTTACCTGGTTATCAAATTTTTACAACCTATAAAGGGAGTTATGACCCTCGATAAGCATCAAATTGATGGTCTTTAGGTATAATGGGGCTTGACCGGTGGTATCAGTTATATCACCATAAGCGAATGCGTAATACCCGTCCTATATCTTGGATTAAAGCGGCACGGAAAGATTTTCAAAAGTTTCCCAAGGAAGCCCAAGAAATTGTACTTGACGCTTTAACTATTGCAGCAGAAGGGGCAAAATCATCCCTAACCAAGCCTTTTAAGGGGATAGGTTCTGGTGTGTTCGAGATTGCTCTACCTTTCAAGGGGGATGCCTATCGAACTATCTATGCTGTCCAGTTAGGTGAGGCTATCTGGGTGATTCATGCCTTCCAGAAAAAATCCCCAAAAGGGATCAAAACACCACAGCAAGAAGTCGAAGTTATCAAAGCACGGCTCAAGCGATTGAAGGAGGAACTCTCATGAGTGAAGAACAATTTGAACTGGTACAAGGTAGCGGGAATGTGTACCGCGATTTTGGCGATGTAGATGCGGACGTGCGACAAGCGAAAGCACTGCTTGCTGCTGAAATTATCAAGGTTCTGGAGAAGGAAGACTTATCAACCCGCGATGCTCAAGTGCGAACTGGAATTAATCACAGTGAATTTGTCCAGATTCGCCGTGCTAATTTGGGACGCTTTACTATTGACCGTTTGATCTCAATTTTGGGTCGTCTCAATCAACAGGTTGAAATTACTATTACGACCCATCCAAGAACCACTGATTCTTCACCAATGGCATCCTAACTGTAATTGAGTGTGGGTCGATGGGAACGACTGCGCCACCAAGCTAGTAGGGTACTAGCGATAAAAATACTCGAATAGGCCCCCGCTACGAAACCAATAATTAAAGCTAGGGCAAAATATTTTAAGGTCGTGCCACCAAAGAGAAAAATCGCCACCAGAGGCAATAAAGTAGTCAGGGTGGTATTAATCGAACGACTTAGGGTTTGACTCACCGCATTATCGACAATTTCATCCACGGATAATTCGGGGGTATTAGCAAAATTTTCCCGCACGCGATCATAAATTACCACTGTGTCATTAACAGAAAAGCCCACAATTGTCAAGAGGGAAACTAAAAATAAACTATCCACTTCTACCCCCGCAATTAAGCCTAAAACCGCAAAGACCCCTAAAGTGATCAAAACGTCGTGCAGCAGGGCGACAATGGCAAAAAAAGCGTAATCCCGTTGAAAACGGAAGCTTAGATAGACAGCAATGCCAAAAAATGACACTAATAAAGCTAAAAATCCCGACCTAAATAATTCTTGACCGATGGTGGGACCGACCGTATCGATTTGACTGGTTTCGGGGTCAAAGGCACCGATTTTCTGGTTTAAGGTGTCGAGTAATTTTGTTCTCTGTTCTTCTGCGAGGGTTTTCGTCCGCACCGATAAAGTATATTTATCCAACACCTGCACACTACTGTTACCCAATCCTTCCTCGTCTAAAATTGCTTGCACTTCGGCAGTAGTTAAGGGTTTCTCACAGTTATTCTTTTTGGCACAGGCTAATTCTATCTGAATTCTCGTACCACCAACAAAATCTAAACTCGGTCGCAAAGGCGCTTGAATAGTGAACCAAGAAATTACCATGGCCAAAATACTACCAATCGTCAGCAAGGCCGAGACTGTCCACCAAAAATTACGCTGTTTTGTAACGTTAAATGCCATATCGATTAAGTAAAAAGTAAAAAGGAAAAAGGAATTTGGGGAGTAGGGAGTGGCAATCGGTGGGTTACGGCGAATATGAAATTATTGGTTAACAGCATAACTTGTCGTCGCCTAACCCACCCTACTGATTTGCCGGTAAATTAGGGCAGAAAAGTTGGGGTTTTTGGCGAATGCTAGGGACGCTTAACACAGTGATTAACAGGAGAGTACGACTACAGGTTAAAGCGGTAAACATACTCACAGCTACCCCAATGGCTAAAGTTAAAGCAAAACCTTTGACTAATCCTGAACCCAACCAAAATAAGGCAGCACAGGCGATTAAAGTAGTGACATTACTATCGAGAATACTGGAAAAAGCCCGATAAAATCCCGACTCTACTGCCCGAAATAGGGATTTTCCGGCCCTTAATTCCTCCCGGGTACGCTCAAAAATCAGTACATTTGCATCAACTGCCATGCCGATACTGAGGATAAATCCGGCAATACCGGGTAACGTCATCGTGACTCCCACTAGGGCAAAAGCCCCCAGAGAGAGAATAGTATAGATAATCAGGGAAACATCGGCAATAATCCCGGGTAAACGGTAATAAACCGCCATGAAGATTAAAACTAACAGTAAACCCACTAAACCTGCGTAGATACTGCGACGGATGCTATCCTGGCCTAAAGTTGCCCCGACGGTGCGAATTTCTTCCACTTTAACGGGGAAAGGTAGAGAACCACCGCGCAATTGAATCGCTAGATCGTTGGCAGTTTCGGCGGTAAAATTACCGGTAATCACGGCCCGGCCTCCTGTAATTCCCGTTTGGGCAAACTGCACATCAACCACAGGGGCGCTAATTAATTCATTATCGAGGAAAATCCCAATACTGCGACCAGTACCAGCGATCGCTTTAGTCAGTTCGGCGAATTTATTGCCCCCTTCCGAATCGAAAGTAATGGCCACTTCCCAGTTAGTGCCTTGGGTGGAACTAATAGTGGCATTTTGCAGATTTTTTCCAGTTAAGTCCACCGACTCAAATAAATTTAAAATTGCCTCTTTAGATTTTTGCAGAGATTGTTCTAGTTCGGCAATTTTAGCGGCATTTTCGGGTTTATTCTCGGCTTTGAGGGCGGTTAATTCCGCCTTTTTTTGTTGAAAAATTGAATATTCAGCCCGGAATTCTCCTTCTGTACCTTGTTTTTGCTGACGAAATTCTAATTGGGCCTGAACATTTAGGTTTCTCTCAGCTTCTTTGGGATTTGTGACCCCGGGTAGTTGCACGATTACCTGATTTTTACTGTCCACAGTCTGCACTAATGATTCAGAAACACCGAGGGCATTAACGCGATTTTCAATCACATTTTGTACGGCTTTTAAATCATTAGGTTGAATGGTTGTCACGGTTTCAGTGGGTTTAACCTGAATGGTTAATTGACTACCCCCGCGCAGGTCTAAACCTAATTGTAGGGGTAACTTAATCAGGATAAAGATCGAGGCAACAACTAGGCCGACGATCAGTAACAATAACCAATTTTGTCTCTGCATAACTTCAGTATCAAAAGGAGAATTTGTTAAATGCGATCGCCGACCATTTTTTGGACAGCTTCGACAATTTGATTAGGTTGAATAATCGTCAATCTTTCTAGATTACCGTTATAAGGTGTGGGGATATCTTGGGAAGATAATCTTAACACGGGGGCATCTAATTCATCGAATAACTGCTCGTTAATTAAAGCAATTAACTCGGAAGCAATTCCTGCCGTTTTCATACATTCTTCCACGATAATCACCCTGTGAGTCTTGCGAATCGAAGCGGCAATCGTCTCCATATCAAAGGGTTTCAGGGAAATTAAATCGATAATTTCTGGATCATAGCCATCTTTTTCTAACTGTTTTAATGCCTGTAAACAGTGATGACGCATCCGCGAATAGGTGAGAATAGTTATATCTTCTCCCTTGCGAACGATTTCGGCTTTATCGAGGGGTAAAAGATACTCGGTATCAGGTAAATTTTCCTTAAGATTATAGAGAAGAACGTGTTCAAAGAAAAGCACGGGGTTATTATCTCTAATCGCCGATTTTAATAAACCTTTGGCATTGTAGGGAGTGGAACAAGCGACAATTTTTAGGCCAGGTACTGCGTGAAAATAGGCCTCTAAACGTTGGGAATGTTCCGCCCCTAATTGTCTGCCCACACCCCCCGGACCACGGATAACCATGGGGATTTTAAAATTACCGCCAGAAGTATAACGTAACATCCCGGCATTGTTGGCAATTTGGTTAAAGGCAAGCAGAAGAAAACCCATATTCATGCCTTCAATAATCGGACGTAATCCCGTCATGGCTGCCCCCACTGCCATGCCCGTAAAACTATTTTCAGCGATGGGAGTATCTAAAACCCTTAAATCGCCATATTTTTTGTAGAGATCTTTGGTAACTTTGTAGGAACCGCCGTAATGACCCACATCTTCACCCAAAACAAATACTGTCTGGTCCCGGCCCATTTCCTCATCGATCGCCTGTCGCAAAGCATTAAATAATAGGGTTTCTGCCATATCAAGTCCCCGCTTACAATTCGGTCATCTTATCACTAAACTTATTATCTTACCCCTTTTCTGGTCCGAAGGAAGTGGGAAGTGGGGAGGTGGGGAAGTGGGGAGATGGGGAAGTGGGGAAGAACGTAGGTTGGGTTGAAGCATGAAACCCAACGCCCGATTATGTTACGCTACCGCTAACCCATCCTACAAATAATTGTGCTTCCCTACTGATGAATAAAAACAATTATGACTATAGATAATAGTCTATTCTAGTTCCCGACAATCGGCCGGCAAAGAACTAAGATCAAGATCAAGGAATCCCCTACCGTTAAAGCTGATGAAATTACCCCGTCTTGCCGCTTTAATCATTGGTCTGAGCTTTATTTTCGGATTAATGTTGTGGTTAGTCAACTCTATCTATCGTCTTTACATCCAGATCGCCTTTACCGCTCCCCTACTAGCCAATATTCTGCTTTTACTGATTATCGGACTGCTGGGCTTGCTGATCTACATTCTTTTGTACTACTTTTATCTGCTGCCCCAGCAGCAAAAAAGTCGCCGCGGGTTGCGTTCTTCCTCCCGTCCACCCCTAAAATTACCGGTAGAAAAAACCGAGGCCGCCGGGGAAACCTTAAAAGCTATCCGGCAACAAGTGGAGCAAATTCAAGATAAAGTAACCCAACAGGTTTTTATTAATCGTTCCCAAGAAATTGAGCGAAGTTTAGTCAGAAAAGAAGTTAAAATCATTGTTTTCGGCACGGGATCGGCGGGAAAAACCTCCCTAATTAACGCCCTCATCGGTCAAATGGTGGGCAATGTGGAGGCAACCATGGGAACCACGGAAAAAGGGGAAACCTATAGTTTAAAAATGAAAGGTGTGAATCGGGAAATTCAAATTACCGACACTCCCGGCATTCTTGAAATTGGTGCAGCTGGAGGTCAAAGGGAACAGTTAGCGCGACAATTAGCCACGGAAGCAGATTTACTTTTATTTGTCATCGATAACGATATTCGACAATCGGAATACGGCCCTTTATTGGGTTTAATTGATATTGGTAAACGTTCTCTCTTAGTCTTTAATAAAATCGATCTCTATAGCGACGAAGATCGAGACATTATTTTAAAACAATTACGAGAACGTCTTAAAGGAGTTGTCCTTTCAGCCGATATTATTGCCGTCGCCGCTAATCCCCAACCAGTACAGTTAACTGGTGGACAAATGATCACACCAGAACCAGATATTTTAGCTTTAATTAAACGTTTGGCTTCAGTTTTACGCGCCGAAGGGGAGGATTTAGTGGCGGATAATATCCTCTTACAATCCCAACGATTAGGAGAAGAAGCTAGGAAAATTATTGATCGCCAACGTCGTCGCCAAGCTGATAAAATTATTGATCGCTATCAGTGGATCGGTGCGGGAGTGATTGCGGTGACTCCCTTACCAGTGTTCGATCTGTTAGCAACGGCGGCGGTTAATGCTCAAATGGTTAAGGAAATTGGTCAAGTTTATGGCTGTGAAATTAACAGCGATCGAGGCAAGGAATTGGCTGTATCTTTGGGTAAAACTCTAGTTAGTTTGGGAGTAGTGAAAGGAGCAGTAGAATTATTAGCCAGAATCCTACAGTTAAATTTTACTACCTATATAGTCGGTAAGGCAATTCAAGGGGTCAGTGCCGCCTATTTAACCCGCATTGCCGGCAAAAGTTTTATTGAATATTTCCGTCAGGATCAAGACTGGGGTGACGGTGGTATGACGGAAGTGGTACAAAGACAATTTCAACTTAGTCGCAAGGAAGAATTTATTAAGTCTTTTGTGGCCGATGCGATCGGTAAAGTGGTACAACCTTTTCAGGATGATTGGCAGCAAGGAGAAGTTTTAGAAGCTAGTTGCGAGGATGATTGGTAAAGATCGAACCCGGGAGCAATAGGCAAAATTGTATAGTAATTGTTACAATCGTTTTGGGGTTCCACAAGGGCAAAAAAAAGATGCGACAGCAAGTTATCGACTGGTTAAAAGAAAACGTCAACGAACACCGTCTGCGCCATATTCTTGGTGTGGAGACCATGTGTATTGATTTAGCTCGTCATCACGATCTCGATCCCGTCCAAGCAGGGCAAGCTGGATTATTACACGATCTGGCTAAATTTTTCAAGCCCAAAAAACTGCTAAAAATGGCAGAATCGGCGGGAATAGAGGTGGATAATATCTGTGCATCCCATCCCCACTTACTCCACGCCGACGTGAGCGCAATTGTCGCCCAAAAAGAATTTAACATTACCGATGAGGAAATTCTCGAAGCGATTCGCAATCATACCCTCGGTAAACCCAATATGAGTGATCTTAGCTGTATAGTCTTTATTGCCGATGCCTTGGAACCCAATCGCGGCGATACACCCGAATTAAACGCCCTACGACAACTCAGCTATCAAAATCTCCATAAAAGCCTTCAACAAACCTGCGATTATTCCCTAAAATATCTTTTAAGTAGCCATTGTCCCATTCATCCCCGCACCGTGCTAACCCGCAACTGGGCGTTACAAATTGTTAAAGAACAACTAACGGAAACTAAAACCATTGATTAACATAATCTCAAGACTCCCTTACAACCACCTCAGCCAAAGGATAACCACAACCTGAATGACCAATCCCACTGGAATTATTACCCCTGTCGCCGAAAATCTCAAGACCGAAAATTTTCTAGAGACAATTGTTACCGCTGCCGAGGACAAGAAAGCAGGGGACATCGCCATCCTGAAAGTCGCCGATATCTGTTATTTAACCGATTATTTTCTGATTATTACTGGCTATTCTACCACCCAAGTGCGAGCGATCGAGGATGCGATCGAAGCTGCTATGGAACTAGAATGGCAACAATCCCCCCGACAAGTGGAAGGAAAAAGCGAAGGTAGCTGGATCCTGATGGATTATGGCGATATCATTGTCCATATCTTTCTACCAAAAGAGCGAGAATTTTATAATTTAGAAGCATTTTGGGGTCATGCCCAACGGATTCCTCTACCTAGCGACCATTTAGAGGAGTAGAATCCATGAAATCCTCCCTTGATTTCTGTCCCGTCCCGGAAGAACAGCAACCGGTTAACGAGTACGAACAATTAAAAGAATCTTGGTTTTTCCGTTGGGCGACGCTAGATGTAGCCTCTTATACAAAAAAAATTCTCTGGTTATGGTTGTGGACATGGTTAATTGTCGGACCGATTGCCGCCGCTAGTTTTCCCCTGAAAAAGGCCCCTTTTCTCTTCTTCTGCGCGGGGATTTTTGGCTCGACAATTTTGGTAGGATTGGTGTTATTGCGCTTGTATTTAGGCTGGATCTACGTCTATGACCGCTTACAATCAGAGAAAGTATTTTATGAAGAGTCGGGCTGGTATGATGGCCAAATCTGGACAAAAACCGCCGCTATTTTAACCCGCGATCGTTTAATCGTCTCCTATCAAATCCAGCCCATTCTCCGCCGTTTACAAAAAACCGCCCTAATTCTAGGGGCAATTGTCGCTATCAGTGGTCTTTTCTGGCTATTTTTCACTCACTAACCGCAACCAATCACCAATCTGAATGAATAGGGTAAAACGTTCACCAACCCACCGCTTAGAAATTCATCTCCTCCGGGAAGGTATTATTGAATCGGTCCATCATGTCGAGGCCGCTATTTGCGATGACCGCGGCCGGGTATTATCCACCGCCGGCAGTGCCGAAACTAGCGCCTTTATTCGTTCGGCCCTAAAACCTTTTCAAGCACTGGCTGTCATCAGTACCGGCACCCTCGAACGCTACGATCTCAACGATAAGGATCTAGCCATTATCTGTAGTTCTCACCAAGGCACAGTGGAACACGCCCGTCAAGTCTTTAATATTCTCTGGCGTGCCGATATCGATCCCAACGCTCTGCAATGTCCCCTCCCGTCCGGTAAACCCAGTCGCCTCCAGTACAATTGTTCTGGTAAACACGCCGGGATGTTAGCGGTGTGTCAACAGCGTGGCTGGCCGTTAAATACCTATCTGCGGCGTTCTAGTCAGATACAGAAGCTAATTTTAAGCAAAATTGCCGAATTATTGGGGATGCCGGGAGATGAATTAATCAGCGCCCACGATGACTGCGGTGCGCCCACCTATTCAATGCAGTTGGGGCAAATGGCCCATCTCTACGCCCAGTTAGCCTCTGGCAACCGTTTAGACTTAGAAAGAATCGTCCGAGCTATGACCTATCATCCCCGCATGGTAGCAGGAGAAGGGGCTTTTGATACGGAATTAATGCAGGTTAGCCAAGGGGAAATCGTCAGCAAAGCCGGGGCCGAAGGGATTCAATGTATCGGGCGCGTCGGTGAAGGTTTAGGATTAGCAATAAAAGCTTTAGATGGTTCCAAACGGGCTAAATATGCCGCCGCTTTGCAAATTCTCAAACAGTTAGGCTGGATTACTCCCAATGTGGCCGAATCTCTCTCGGAAAAATTCCTCAAAATCGGCAGTTATACCCGCTTGGAAGTGGTGGGAGAAATGGCTTTATTATAAGTAGTGGGTTGACCAAGGGTAACACACCAAAAAAAACTTTTTGATGTGTTAGGGCAGTATTTATATCTTGATTTTTTTCCCTAAAAAACGTTATTACCCATTTACAATCTATAATCGCCATACATAAGGAGAATAATTAACTATGACCGAAAATAGAAACCCGATTCCCGTGGTTGTCAACGGTGCAGCCGGCAAAATGGGACGGGAAGTCATTAAAGCCGTTGCTCGTGCCGACGATATGATCCTAGTGGGTGCAGTGGATCGAAATCCAGCTTTTCGAGGTCAGGATGTGGGAGAAGTGGCCGGTTGTGAACCCCTAGAAGTGCCGATTCTCGACGATTTACAGAGTGTTTTAGTCCTGGCAACTCAGGAAAAAGTGCAGGGGGTGATGGTGGATTTTACCCATCCCGACGGTGTTTATGACAATACCCGCAGTGCGATCGCCTATGGAGTGCGTCCGGTGGTGGGAACTACGGGATTATCGGCGGCACAACTGCAAGATTTAGCCGAATTTGCCGAAAAAGCCAGCACCGGCTGTTTAGTTATCCCCAATTTTTCCATTGGCATGGTTTTACTACAACAGGCTGCCGTGCAAGCATCTCGCTACTTTGATCATGTAGAAATTATCGAACTGCATCACAATCAAAAAGCAGACGCACCCAGTGGCACAGCGATTAAAACCGCCGAATTACTGGCAGAATTGGGTAAAATCTTTAATCCTGCTCAAGTTTCCGAAAAAGAAACCATCCCCGGCGCTAGAGGCGGTTTAACTGCCGAGAACATCCGTATTCATAGCGTCCGTTTACCCGGTTTAATTGCCCACCAAGAAGTCATTTTCGGTTCCCCCGGAGAAATCTATACCCTTCGTCATGATACCAGCGATCGCTCCTGTTATATGCCGGGGGTTCTCCTTTCTATCCGCAAAGTTACTCAGCTGCAATCCCTCGTTTACGGTTTAGAAAAAATCCTCTAAATCGAGATATTTGAGAGGAAGGAGAGGAAAAGGGCAAAGAAGAGAAATCTCGACAAATTGCCCTAAAAATGCTATCTGCTGGCTTTCCTATACCCAAACTTTAGACTTAGAGATTGAACAAGTAGCACAAGTCATTGAGGGACAAAATTGAGTGAAAACGGACAGTATTTTCTATCGTCTCTTTGAGACTTTTCCCGAAAGTTTCTTTGAT